>JANMSA010000931.1:0-7952 GCA_031388865.1 Acidobacteriota bacterium
AGCGGTGTAGGTGCGGTCCACCTCGGCCGACGGTCCGACCGCTACGATCTCCCCGTTGCGGATCGCAACCGACCCTCTCTCGATGTTCGGACCGGCCATCGTGACGACCGTGCCGCCGGTGATGAGGATGTCCGCGCGCTCAGCGGCGGAGAGCGATGTGGCGGCGAGGAGGAGTACGACCAGAAGCTTCATGCGCGGGAACTATAATGGACGCATGGCGGCGCGCATACGGGAGCATGCGACTTACGAGGACCTGATGAAAGTTCCGGACAACATGGTCGCGGAGTTGATCGAGGGGGAGCTGTATACGTCTCCGCGACCGGCGGGGGCGCACACGAATGCAGCCTCCGCACTCGGATTCTTCCTCGGCCCGCCTTTTCAGTTCGGCCGTGGAGGGCCCGGCGGTTGGTGGATCTTCGACGAGCCCGAACTGCACTTCAATCACAACGTCCTGGTTCCGGATCTCGGCGGCTGGCGGCGCGCTCGGATGCCTGACTATCCTCAGAACCACGTCTTCTCGATCGTTCCCGACTGGGTATGCGAGGTCCTCTCGCCATCGAGCGGCCGGCTGGATCGTATGAAGAAGATGCCCATCTACGCGCGCGAGGGAGTTGGGCACGCGTGGATCCTCGATCCGTTGCAGCAGACGCTCGAGGCGTACGAGCTGGAGCCGAACGGTTGGCACTTGATTGCGACGTACGGAGAAAATGAAGTCGTGCGCATCGCCCCGTTCGAAGGCATCGAGATCGAGCTCGCGCTACTCTGGGGCGCTCCGCCTTCCTAACTCTCTCTCCACGTCGGTCCATTCGATCCCCGCGTCCACCATTAGCACGGAGAGATGAAACATCAGGTCGGCGAGTTCGCTGACCACCCGCTCCCGATCGTCACTCTTCGCGGCGATTACGACTTCCGTAGCTTCCTCGCCGATCTTCTTGAGGATCTTGTCGCGGCCTTGCGTGAAGAGATAGGTCGAGTACGAGCCATCGGGTCGCAGTTCGTTGCGCGAGCGGAGCGTCGTCATGAGGCGTTCGAGGGTGGGCTCGGGGACTCCGGTGAAGCACGAGTCCGCACCCGTATGACAGGCCGGGCCGCTCGGCTCGACGCTCACGACCAGCGCATCCCCATCGCAATCCTCGGCAATGTGGACGACGCGCTGGGTGTTGCCGGACGTAGCTCCCTTGTGCCACAGCTCGTTGCGGCTGCGGCTCCAGAACCACGTTTCGCCGGTCTCGCGCGTGAGGCGCAGCGACTCTTCGTTCATGTAGGCGAGCGTGAGCACCGCGCCGTTTCTCACATCGCGGATGATGGCCGGAATGAGGTTCATCGGATGGGGATTCCTTCCGCGGCGAGGTACTGTTTGACGTCGCCGATGGTCAGTACTCGATCATGAAAGAGCGACGCGGCCAGGACGGCGCGGGCGCCGCCCGTCTCGATCGCGTCGCGAAAGTGTTGAAGTTCGCCCGCGCCGCCGGAGGCGATCACACCGATTTTCAGAGCGCTCGTGACGGATCGCAACAGTTCGAGATCGAAGCCGCGACTCGTTCCATCGCGATCGACGGAGGTGAGCAGAATCTCCCCCGCCCCCAGCCGTTCGGCGGACTTGCACCATTCCACGACGTTCACGTCGGTGAGCTCCTTGCCGCCGCGCACTGCGGCTAGGCCGCCCTGCGCATCGCAGGAGAGGACCACCGCCTGCGCGCCGAACTCTTCCGCGCATTCGCGGATCAGTTCCGGCCGGCGCAATGCCGCGGTATTGATGGCGACACGATCGGCGCCGGCCTGCAGGAGCGCGCGGAAATCATCGATGGACCGCACTCCGCCACCGACGGTGAGAGGGATGAAGATCGACCCTGCGACGCGGCGGACCGTGTCGACAGCGGTGGAGGTGGCGCGATCGGTTGCCGAGATATCGAGCATCACCAGCTCGTCGGCTCCTTCCTCTTCATACCGGATCGCGCATTCGATCGGATCGCCTGCGTCGCGGATGTTCGTGAACGACACGCCCTTCACGACGCGGCCGTCGCGAACGTCGAGGCAGGGGATGACCCGCTCCGGAATGGCATTCGGTGTCGCCACTCGCGCGCGCACTTCCGCAAGATCGATGCGCCGTTCGAGGAGAGCCTTGCCGATCACGCACGCGCTGACGTTGCCCAGCCTCGACAGCGAGACCACGTCGCTCGCGGTGGACACCCCGCCAGACGCGATGAGCTTCACGCTCGTGAGGTCCCGCAGCTCCCGGTAGAGCGTAAACGACGGTCCGCCCATCACCCCGTCTTTGCGGATGTCCGTGACCAGCGCCTCCGGAATCGACAGCGCTTCGATGCGCGCGAATACTTCGCGCAGAGAAGTGTCCGAAGCGCGTTCCCAGCCGGCCACGCGAATGATTCCGTCACGGACGTCCACGGCAGGAATGATCCGCTCTGCGCCGAAGGTCTCTACGAGCGTAGTGAGCAGTGCCGGTGAATCTGCCGCCACCGTGCCCACGACCAGGCGTCGCGCGCCGCAATCCAACCAGCGTCGCGCGTCGTCGACCGAGCGGATGCCGCCTCCTACCTGCACTTCCAGGTCGCGAAGCGCGAGCAGGCGCACGATGGCGGTCTCCACGGGATGCCCGCTCCGGGACGCCTCGAGGTCGACGAGGTGCAACCGGCTGCCACGCGGCACGTCCAGAGAGTCCAGCACCTCCTCGGCCTCTCCGTAGGCACGCACCGTATCGAAATCGCCTCGCGTGAGGCGAACGACGCGACCGTTCAGCAGATCGAGGGACGGGATCACCTGCATGCGACAAAGTTCCTGAGGACCTGGAGTCCAGCCGTGGAGGACTTCTCCGGATGGAACTGCACGCCGAAGATCCTTTCCTGCTGCACCGCTGCCGTGAATGGACCGTTGTACTCGGCACTGGCGACTTCGGCTTCGACGCCCCGCGCCGCGTACGAGTTCACGAAGTAGAACGGTGTCGAATAGGGAACGTTTTCGAAGAGGGGGCCGCGGCCGCGCACGCGGTTCCAACCGATCTGCGGCACGGGCAGGACGCCGTCGAAGCGGCGTACTTCTCCGCGAAGCAGACTGAGGCCGCGGGTCAGACCCATCTCGGATGAGAGCTCAAACAATACCTGGTGGCCCACGCAGATGCCGAGCAGGAAAGCGCCTCTGGCGACGGCGTTGTGGATCGCCGTGCCCACGCCTGTCTCCTCGATCCACTTCATTGCGGCCACGAAGGAGCCGACACCCGGAAGGACGACCTTGGGCGACGACTCGATCGCCTGCGGATCGCTGGTGACGTGGACCTCGGCTCCTGCGCGGCCCAACGCCCTTGCGATGTTCGCAATGTTCGCGAGGGGGGAGTCGATGAGAGTGACGCTCAGATGACCCCCTTGGTGCTGGGTACGTCCGCGCCGACGATCGCCTTGGCCTCACGGATGGCCATCGCGAACGCCTTGAAGATCGCTTCCGCGGCGTGGTGCCCATTGCGCCCGCGAATCAGGTCGACGTGGATGTTGCACGCGCATTTGTTCGCGAAGGACTTGAAGAACTCCTCGATCAGCGCGAAGGGAAAATCTCTGTGAATGAGGAGCATCTCGCGATCGACCGGGACCTCGAACACGAGAAAGGGCCGTCCTGAAAAGTCGACCACCACGCGCGCCAGCGACTCGTCGAGCGGAACATGGGCGGACCCGAAGCGCCGGATGCCGCGCTTGTCGCCGAGCGCCTGCGCGAATGCCTCACCGAGGACCAGGCCGGTGTCTTCCACCGTGTGGTGGTAGTCGATGAACGTGTCCCCGGTCGCGATCACGTCCAGGTCGACCTGACCATGGCGTGAGATCACTTCGAGCATGTGCGAGAGGAAGCCGATGGGCGTCTCAACCTTGGAGCGGCCGGTTCCGTCGAGGTCGAGCGTTGCAGCAACGGACGTTTCTTTGGTGGCGCGGGTGACAGTGGCGGTTCTCATGCAAGGCACTCCAGAAAGCGGTCGTTCTCTTCGCGCGTGCCGATGGACACGCGCAGAAAGTCGTGGTATTTGCGGATCAGAATTCCTTGCGCGAGGAAGTCCTCGAACGAGGCGCGCGCGCGGAACGCGATGAAGTTCGCGCGACTGGGATAGGCGGTGACGGATGGAATCGCGCGCATGACAGCGAAGACGCGTTCACGCTCGGCGATGATCAGCGCGACGTTGCGGTCGCGAATATCGCTCCGTTCCAGCGCCAGCGCAGCCACGGTCTCACTGACGATGTTGAGCGAGTAAGGCAGCTTCACCTTCCGGATCTCGCGGCAGGTCGCAGCAGTGGACGCCAGCCAGCCGACACGCAGAGCGGCCAGCCCCCAGGCCTTCGAGAACGTGGAGAACGTGACCAGCCGATCGTGCAGCGGCGGGAGCTCATCGAGTGCGAAATCGCCGTAGGCGCGATCGAAGAGCACCGTGGCCCCGGTGGCAAGAAGGGAATTGAGGCCGTCTTCCGGGAGCACGCCGCCGGTGGGATTGTTCGGAGAGCACGCAATGACGACGGCATCGCGCAACCCCGAGAGGGCCTGCAGCATGCCGTTCACGGGCAACACTCCGGTGGTCAGATCGACGTCGACCGGCACGGGCAACCCGCCCGCGATCGTGACCAGCTTTTCATAGAGTGCGAACGTTGGTCGTGGAATGACGACGGGCGTTCCGGGCCCGACAAAGGCGCCGATCGCGGCGGCGAGCAGCTCGTTCGAGCCGTTGCCGGCCAGCACGTTCTCGGCCTGGTAGCGGCAGGCCTTCGCCAAGGCGCCGCGAAGCGTGGAGGACTCGAAATCGGGATAGCGATTCCAAGGGCGGTTCCCGATCAAAGCAAGCGCTTCTTCCTTGAACGGGAAGTCGTACGGCGACTCGTTCTGGTTGAGTTTCACCTCGGCCTCGCGCAGCTCGAGGGTGTACGCCGTCATTGCGGCGATGGCAGCGCGCGCGGTCATGAAGCGCCTCCTACCGGCGAGCCGCCGGTGGACGGGGCGGCTGGCAGCCGGCGCTCCATGGAGGCGGCGTGTTCGGGCAGCCCTTCGAATCGGGCGATGGTTGCGGCATAGGGCGCGAGCTCTGCGAGCGTGCGTTCGGAGAGGGCGATCACATTCGTCCGTTTGACGAAGTCGTACACGCCAAGCGGTGAGAAGAAACGCGCTGTGCCCGCGGTGGGGAGGACGTGATTCGAGCCGATCACGTAGTCGCCGGCTGCAGGAGGTGAGAACGGTCCGCAGTAGATTGCCCCCGCATTCTGCGCCCTTTCGGCGATCGCTTCGGCGTCGCGCGCGTGGATTGACAGGTGCTCGGGTGCGATGCGGTCGGAGATCGCGAGCGCTTCGTCGATGGAATCGGCCACGAGATTCAGCGTGGCGCGGACATCGAGCTTGCGTCCGACGGAGATGCAGATCACCGCCGAGTCGGGGCCGTGCTCCTGCTGCGCGTCGAGGTCAGCCTGGACGAGCACGGGGTCCGCCGTGTCGTCGGCAATGACGATCAGCTCCGTAGGGCCGGCGGTCATGTCGATGCCGACCTCGCCGACCAGTCGCGACTTGGCTGCAGTCACATACGCGTTCCCCGGCCCGACGATCTTGTCGACCCGGTTGAGAGACTCGGTCCCCAGCGCCAGCGCCGCGATCGCGGCTGCGCCGCCGGACTGGTAGATCTCACGGATGCCGAGCCGGTTGCAGACGTAGTGCAGTTCGTCGGTGGCGGCGGCGGACGGCGGCGTGGCCACAACAATCTCCGGAACGCCCGCGATCCGCGCAGGAACCGCGCACATGATCAGCGTGGAGACATACACGGCCCTTCCTCCCGGAACGTAGACGCCGGCGCGCCGCAGCGGTCGCACTCGGTGAAGGACTTCGTTCCAACGGTACGAGGCGGGCAGTTGTTGCAGGTGGAACGCCTCCACGCGATCCATCGCGGTGTCAAGAGCGTAGGCGAGGTCGCGATCGATGGTGACCTCCCGCGGCGCGATGCGGATCGGCGACACGGACACGCGATCGAAGCGCTGGATCTGCTCGGCGACGAAGGCGTCTCCGCGCGCGCGCACTCCGGCGATCATCTCGTCCGCAACACGAAACGCATTCTCATTCGCGCTCTGGCGTCGCTCTTCGAGGTCGCGCAGCGCGGCTGCTGCTTCAGGCGATGATGCTTTCATTGCAGGTCTCCTCGATTCTGGCGATGAGCTCGCGCATGCGTTGGTTGCTGGTGCGATAGACGTTCTGTGCGACGATCAGCCGCGGCGCGATCTCCGCGACGCAGTCTTGCAGCTCGAGCTTGTGCACGCGCACCGTCTCGCCGGTCTCGACCAGATCGATGACGTGCGAGGTCAGTCCGAGCACGGCCGCCAGCTCCACCGAACCGCCCAGGGGGATCACCTCGCTTCGCAAGGCGTGGCTGTCCAGATACTGCCGCGCGATCCTCGGGTACTTGGTGGCGATCTTGGATCGATCGGACAGCGGGGGAGCCTCCGGCGCGCCGATGAGCATCATCCGGCAACGACCGTAAGGCAGCTCGACGGCGCGGATGGCAGTGCACTCGTGCTCCAGGATCTGGTCGAAGCCGGCGATCCCCGCGTCCGCTGCGCCGTGTTCCACGTACACCGGGACGTCGCAGTCCTTGACGAAGATCCACTCGACGCCGGCGCGTGCGAAGACCAGTCTGCGCGTTCGCAGATCGGCTTCCGTGGGGACCTCGTAACCCGCCGCCGCGAACGTGGCCAGGACGTTGTTCTGCAGGCGGCCTTTAGGAATGGCGATGCGCATCTATCAATCCTCCAGTGAGTCAATGGTGAACGTGAATCCCACCGCGGGAGCGCTCCTGCCGAAGCGCGCATACAGGGAGTCATAGCGGCCGCCGCGTGCGATGGGGGTGCGGCGATCGTCGCCGTAGACCCAGAAGCGCGGGCCGGTGTAGTAACCGCCGCCGGCAGGGTCGTCGTCCTCGTGCACGACGAATCGGGGGTCGCCTTCCAGCTCCGGGAACGAGCTGGTGCAGACGATCAGTGGCGCCGCACTGAACGCGGATGCGATCGTCGCCGACAGGCGCAGCACCTCGACGTCGCTCACGGACGATGCGTCGCCGACGATCTCCGCGCCGATCTGGAACAGCTCGCGGTTGGCGCCGAGGCGGTTGGCGTCGCAGCGGATGACGTCTCCGCGATAGAAGACGCGCAGCGGCTGGTCGCCCTCGCTCTGCTCATCCGGCAGGGAGGGGGCCAACGCGCGGGCCACCATGGGCGTGAAGTCGGAGCGCACAGCCACGAGCTCGCCCTCGCGGTCGGTAAAGCGGTAACTCTGTCTTGCCGCGTCCCGTTCGCTGAGACCGGCATACGGCTCGACGAAGTCGATCACCGGAAGCACGACTTCGGCGAAACCACCCTCTTCGAGCAGTGAGACAAAGCGTGCTTCGATGCGGCGGCGGCGGGCCGTCTCTTCGATCAGAAGCGCTCGCGCTCCTGTGGGGTATCTGTATTTTGTGGGCATCAAGTCAAAAACCTCTCCCTGGCTTTCTGGAAGAGGTTTCGACTCACGCGCGGTTCATCGGGCGCCCCTTCCATCTCGAAGGGGCACACACACTCATGCACCCCTACTGGCTATGGTGATGGTGGTGGTGCCGGTGCGCGCGCTGCGGACTCATGTCGGGGCGGAGTGTAGCACGCATCTGCGTGTGGTGTGGCGTGTCTCAGAGTCTTCGAGTCTTCGAGTCTTCGAGTCTTCGAGTCTTCGAGTCTTCGAGTTTCCGAGCTGGCACTCGTTTTTCTCTCCGACTCCGAGAACTGAGAGCTGGCGACCTTGCGACCCTGGAGACCTTGAAGACTCGAAGACTTGAAGACATGAAGACTCGAAGACTCGAAGACTCTGAGACACGCCACACGCAGATGCGTGCTACACTCCGCCCCGACATGAGTCCGCAGCGCGCGCACCGGCACCACCACCATCACCATAGCCAGTAGGGGTGCATG
>JANMSA010000955.1:0-1975 GCA_031388865.1 Acidobacteriota bacterium
CCTGCTGACCTTGATGTTCCGCGTGAAAGTGCCCCGGCTCGTGTTCCCGATAGTGCATCCGGATCACGATGCCAAAGAAGATCGAAATGACAGGCATGAATCGAGCATAGCATCGTCAACCGGTCCTGTCGGCCCAACGGCAGGCATCAGCCGCGGCGCGAACGGATCCTCGACGCCGTCGGCTGCATGCCCTGTTAGGCAGCTCCTTGAGGGGGATGTCCCGCCCGTTGTTGAAACTCAGCGGCGGCTCACGTGATTCTACGCGACGTTCGTAACTGACACCTCCAGTCCGAGGCGTTGATCGCGCGTCCGAAGCGCGGCGACGAGCTTGGGCATGTCAGCACAGCCTTTCAGACGGCGGAAGCCCTTGACGGCTTCGAGGACACCGGCGGCCACCCATCGCAGCATCATCTGGCCTCCGCGCCAGCGCTTCACATTCCGCTTCACGTGACGTGTGCGACTGAGGAGACTCTCGGCGGCATTCGTGGTCGCGAGAGAGCGCTGGAGGCGTGCGGAGAGCTGGAGCGTCATCACGGTCAGCGTTTCCTCCAGGCCTTCGCGCACGCTACCGGCGGCACTGGGATGATCGCGGTCTAAGCGTGTCGCGAGGTCCGTCAGCCGGCGAGTCGCGGTCTTGGCGTCGGAGGCCTGATACGCCCGACGGATGACGGCGTGCACCGAGGGACGCTCACGCTCAGGCAGGTGGTCAAGGATGTTCCGCAGCTTGTGGACTTGGCACCGCTGGATGAGCGCGGCGTCGCCGAAGACGGTCCGTACCGCTTTGTGCAGCGCGAGCGCGCCATCGAGAATCACGAGCAGGCTGCGATCGGTGCGGAGCCCGCGCCCCTGCAGATTCGCGAGGAGCGTGCGACACATCGTGGCGTTCTCCGTCGCGCCCTCCCACAGGCCCAGCGCGTGTTTCTGCCCGTCGGCCGTGATGCCGAGGGCGACGATCAGGCAATGGTCCCCGATATGGACCCCATCGAGGAGCAACGCGACCAGATCGAGACCGTCGAGCGCGGCGGTCTGCCATGCCTGCAGCTGCGCGGCGGTCCGCGCCACGAAACGCCGGCTGACGCTGCTCTTGCTCGTGCCGCGACTGAGCACGTCCGCCGGCAGCGGCTCCAGGCTGCGCGCATACTGCCGCGTCGACACGCCCACCAGCATCTGCTCGAGCGCCCGCCGGTTCAGCGGATCGAGCTGCGCGAGGGTCTGAAACGTGGGCAACGGCACCTCGTGGCCGTCCGCGCGCACCCGCGGCCGCTGGACCGCGACCTTGCGGCCGCCCAGCACGACCTCACTGGCGACCGTGCCCGCCCGCGAGGCCACCCGCGTCGGGTCATGCGCATAGCGCGGTCCGCACACGGCGGTTCGGTCCTCTTCGAGCATCGCGTCCAGTACGCGCAGGCCCGACCGGACCATCAACTCCAGCAATTCCGTCTTGGTATCCACGAGCAGATCGACCAGGGGCAACGTGCGCGTCGCGGGCGATTCCGCGACCGCACGCAGGCGAGATATGCGAGACTTCTTCATGGCGGCTCCTTGTTGGCGGGCTTGCGCCCGGGCTTAGACACCACTCGTTTACCACGAGCAGTGAGGAGCCGCCGCTTTCAAATTTCAACAGCTACTGGGACATCCCCTCGACGGAAATGCCCAACGATTGGCCGCCATGTTTTCACTCAGGCGGGCATTCGAGGCGATGAACGTTGCCCTTTTCTTGCCCTTTGAGCGCAACAAAGAGGAGCAAACGGCAGCAAGTGGCGGCACAAAGCGAAGGTAGGAAATCGGCGAGTTCTCCGAGTAACGGTGCGCGATCCGGCAGCGTCCAGCACACCGCCGCAAAGGGCGGCTAACGCTTCTTTTTCCGCCTGTTAACCGGAGGGTTGCTGGTTCGAATCCAGCCTGAGGAGCCAATTTTCTTAGCAAAATCGAGTACTCGCCCGCCGCGATCCGCGAATTGTGACATCGACTGTGA
>JANMSA010000472.1:0-2618 GCA_031388865.1 Acidobacteriota bacterium
GGGCGGTGGACCGCACGAGCGCAACGGAACTAGTCGGCCTAATGCCCGCGTCATCGGCGCGGCACCGCACGCTCTGCTCATGCACCCAACGACAACCGCGGCGCGGTGCCGTGTCCGATGCACGCGAGCATTAGGCCGCACCACAGGCGACGAACGAACGATCAGAAGGGTTGCGCGGGTGGAGGGTGCGTGACCGACTCACGAACCGACAGGCCGGGTGGGAAGCCGCCGGCGCGGCGTTCGCCCGATCACATTCCGCTTCGCGCGCGTTGGTCGGGTAGACCGAGGCAGTTGCCTGCCCCGGCCCCCCTGCAGATCCGGACGTGCGGGACTACCGCATCCGGCTCCTCGGATCACGGCTTCGCTGCGCGGGTATGCCCGAGTGAACGACGATCGGCGTTGGCAGCACGTAGTGTTGCAGCAGCTTTTCGAATCGCTCCCATGTCATGTTGTTGCGTTGTGAACGACGGTTGAGCCATCGATGCCACTGGCGTCGGACGGCCTCGTAGAAGCGGTGCAGGTCACGCCCATTTCCGGGAAGCCCGAAGTATTGGTAGTGACCGCGTAGCTTCAGAACGAGACCCTTGAACTGCTCGGCGACTTTGCGATGCCGGTTCGCCCGGCACCACTCTGACACCTTCCGAATCGCTCGTGTCAGGCGGCTCTTCGCCGTCTTCCGTCGGATCACCCATAACCGACCGCGATGAGTTCGCTGCCAGTGATGAGTGAACCCAAGCAGATCGAACGTTCCCGATCCTTCACCGTCGCGCTTGTTGTTTGACGTAAAGGCCGGTTCCGTAAAGCGCACCAGACGAGTCTTCTCGGGATGCAGCGTCAGACCGTACTTCCCGAATCGCTTCGGTAGCACGGCCATCAGCTTCTCCGCATCACTCTTCATCGCGCAGACGATCACGAAGTCGTCGGCATAGCGCACCAGAAACGCTTCACCTCGAAGCTTTGGCCTGGCCATGCTCTCGAACCACGTGTCGAGAACGTTATGCAGATAGATGTTGGCCAGAAGAGGTGAGATCACACCTCCCTGCGGCGTGCCGCCGTCGGGATAGTGAACTGCACCCTCCTCGAGAACTCCCGCCTTGAGCCACTTGTCGATCATGCGACGCAACACTCCGTCGCGCACCCTCTGATCCAGAAAGCACCGAAGTTGGCCGTGGTCGATCGTGTCGAAGAACGACTTGATGTCCACGTCGAGCACCCATCCGCCGTGCATCTTCCTCAACCCCTCGCGCAACATCTCGAGTGCCCCGTGTGCGCTCCGACCCGGACGAAAGCCCCACGAGCAGTTTAGAAAGTCCTGCTCATAGATGGCCTCCAGCGCCATCGTCACCGCGCGCTGAAGCACTTTGTCTTCAAACGTGGGGATGCCGATGGGCCGGGTCTTGGTTCCATCTCCTTTCGGGATGTAAACACGTCGCACTGGTGGCGCCCAGTACGTTCCAGATATGAACCGATCGAGGAGCAATGTGAGGTTCTGAATAGGTTTCCTCGCATACTCTGTCGCCGTCATCTCGTCGACGCCTGTGGCTCCGTCCTTCCGGGTTCGTCGATATGCCTCACAAAGAAAGCTGAGGTCAATGTGGTGGGATAGCGTGGTCAGTGTCGCTTCCGGCATCTGTCTGGCCAGCTCTGCTATCCGCTGAAGTCGCGTTGACACTGAGCTCAGGCGCGGTGTCCTGCTCATGTTTCCCTCCAGCAGTTCCGTGACCCGGCGCCTCGCTTCCCTCCACCGGATCGCGCGGGGTTCGCTTCTCCGGCTTCGCGGGTACTATCAAGGCGCTCCGACTTCCCGCCGCCCCTCTCACCAGACTCACTTTCGTTCGTCCGGTGATACCACGGACTGCTGCGGCTCGCGAGGCAGCGGGGAGTTGCTGTTACCGGCTCCTCATCGGAACTGACGCCGGTGCCTCAATCCTCTGCCGTCGAGTCGCACTCGTGGAGACCAGCGGGATCTCCCAGGTTCCTCGGCAACCCCTTTGCGAACATGCCCTGCTCTCCGACCCCGGCGGATCGATCGCGTCCCGGCCACACCACAACGCTCTCGATATTGCCTTCCGTCCTATCGACGACGTCGGCTCCGCATTCCGTCACGTTTCGAGGCTCAATCACACAGCCTGTTCGCTCGCTGTCTACGCTTCGCAGCTCGGATTACTCCGACGACACCGCGCAAGACTCGCTTCCCGCTGGCGGCCAGCCTTGGCGGGACAGGACTCTCACCTGCTGGGTTGCAAAAGAGGGTTTCCACTCCGTGCTGTTCAACTTCACATCACATCGTTTCCTCCCTCTCGGGGCTTGACCTGGCGCACCGAACGCCGTGACGGCGGCGTGGGTGGGCGGGGATGGCGGAAGTCACGCCGAACAACGAAGCTTTGCCCCATCCACACCGGAACGCCCGTTCACGGCATCGGGCTGCAAGGGACTTAACCGTTTGGCGCGTCCACGACCGCCCGTTTAACTGGTAAAACGATCTCAGTTGCTTTCTCGAGATCAACCTCGACCGGCGAGACCACGAACTGGGTGTTGCGCGTGGACGTTCGATAACGGTACTGCTCTTCGCGAGAGTACCATTTTGTGCGCTCATGCCTCAGGAGGGGCCAAGCCAA
>JANMSA010001019.1:0-18589 GCA_031388865.1 Acidobacteriota bacterium
CGGCGACGCGCTGACGTTCAGCATCGTCTCCGGCCCGGCCAACGGCTCCCTCGGGCCGGTCGTTCCCACCAGCGCCACCACGGCCACGATCAACTACACCCCCAACCTCAACTACAACGGCGGCGACTCGTTCGTCTACCGCGCGAACGACGGCAACGGCGGCACCGATGACGCCACGGCCACGATCACCATCGCGCCGGTCAACGATTCCCCGTCGTTCCAGGCCGGTCCCTCCGTGACCGTGCTCGAAGACTCCGGCGCGAAGACGGTTGCCAACTGGGTGACGGCGATCTCGCCTGGTCCGGCCGACGAGTCGGCTCAGAGCGTCTCCTTCACCGTCACCAACAGCAACAACGCGCTCTTCACCGTGCAGCCTTCGGTGAGCTCTAACGGAACTCTTACGTTCACTCCCGCTGGAAACGCGTACGGCTCTGCGACCATCACCATCGTGGCGCAGGACAACGGTGGCACCGCCAACGGCGGCTCGGACACGTCCGCGCCGCAGACCAGCACGATCAACGTCACGGGCGTGAACGACGAGCCGTCGTTCGTTGCCGGTGCGAGCCAGACCGTCTTCGAGGACGCCGGCGCGCAGACGGTGAGCGGCTGGGCCTCGGCGATCTCTGCCGGCCCGAACGAGTCGCAGAACGTCTCCTTCGTGGTGACCAGCACCAACGCGTCCCTCTTCAGCGCGCAGCCTGCTGTCGCCTCCAACGGAACGCTCACGTACACGAGCGCCGCGAACGCGAACGGCAGTTCCACGGTCACCATCTATGCGCAGGATGACGGCGGCACCGCCAACGGCGGCGACGACACGTCGGCCTCGCAGACGTTCACCATCACCATCAACGCGGTGAACGACGAGCCGTCCTTCAACGGCGGCGGCAACATCAGCGTCCTCGAGGACTCCGGTGCGTACTCCGCCGCCTCGGCCACCGCAATCAGCGCCGGTCCGTCCGACGAGAGCGGTCAGGCGCTCACGTTCACCACCACCAACAGCATGAACGCGCTGTTTGCTGTGCAGCCGTCCATCGCCGCCGATGGCACCCTGACCTTTACGCTGGCCGCGAACGCGAACGGCACCGCGACGGTCACGGTCACGCTCTCCGACAACGGTGGCACCGCCAATGGCGGCGATGACACGTCGTCGTCGCAGACGCTTACCATCACCGTCGCCGAGGTGAACGACGAGCCTTCGTTCACGGGCAGCGGCAACCAGACGGTCTCCGAAGACCAGGGGGCGTTCTCCGCCTCGTGGATCACCTCCTTCTCGGCCGGTCCTGGCGAGTCGCAGAACGTTGCCTACTTCACCTCGAACAACAACAACGCGCTGTTCTCAGTGCAGCCGGGCATCGCCGCGGACGGCACGCTCAGCTTCACCCTGGCGGCGAATGCGAACGGCCTCGCCACCGTCTCGGTCTACGCGCAGGACGACGGCGGCACCGCGAACGGCGGCGACGACACGTCTGCGACGCAGACGTTCACCATCGACGTCACGGCCGTGAACGACCCGCCGTCCTTCACCGGCGGCGGCAACGTCACGGTGATGGAGGACGCCAGTGCGTACTCGGCGGTGTGGGCGACGAATGTGAGCGCTGGCCCGGCGGATGAGTCGGGTCAGACCCTCAGCTTCACCATCACAGGGAACACCAACCCGGGGCTCTTCTCCGTCCCGCCGTCGATCGCGCCGGACGGCACGCTCAGCTTCTCGCTCCTCTCCAACCAGTTCGGCAGCACGACCCTCACCGTGACGCTCTCCGACAACGGAGGCGGCACGAACACGTCGGCGCCGCAGACCTTCGACATCGTCGTCAGCAACATCAACGACGCGCCGACCTTCTCCCCGGGCGCCGGCACCGTCAACGCGAACGAGGATTCCGGCGCGTACAGCGCGGCTTGGGCCTCGTCGATCTCGGCCGGAGCGAACGAGTCGGGCCAGACGCTCACGTTCGTCGTATCGAACGACAACAGCGCACTCTTCGCAGCGCAGCCCGCCATCAACGCTTCGGGCGTGCTCATGTTCACCCCGAGTGCGAACCTCTTCGGGACGGCGAACGTCACGGTGTATCTGCAGGACAACGGGGGCACCGCGAATGGCGGCGCCGACACGTCCGGCACCTTCAACTTCCAGATCGTCATCGGCGCGGTCAACGATGCACCTTCGTTTGTCTCCGGCGGCAGCGTCACGGTGAACGAGGACAGCGGCGCCTACAGCGCACCATGGGCGAGCGCGCTCAGCGCGGGTCCGTCCAATGAGAGTGCGCAGTCGCTGACCTTCCTCGTCACCGGCAACTCCAACCCGGCGCTCTTCGCCTCCGGCCCGTCCATCGCGGCCGACGGCACGCTGAGCTTCACCCCCGCCGCGAATCTCTCCGGCTCCGCGAGCATTACCGTCGTTCTCCAGGACAACGGTGGCATTGCGAATGGCGGTGTCGATACGTCCGCCGCGGTCACCTTCACGATCAACGTCACCGACGTCAACGACCCGCCGAGCTTCACCGCAGGCGGCAACGTCACAGTGGCCGAGGATAGCGGCGTCTATCTGGCTTCCTGGGCCACCGCGATCTCTGCAGGTCCTGGCGAGTCGCAGCCGCTGACGTTCAGCGTGACCAACGACAACAACGCGCTCTTCTCCGTGCAGCCGTCTGTCAATCCGGGCGGCGTGCTTTCCTTCACTCCGGCCCCGAACGCATTCGGCACGGCGAGCGTGACGGTCACGCTTTCCGATGGCATCGACAGCACCACGCCGGTGACCTTCGTCATCACGGTGACTGGCGTCAACGATCCGCCGACCGCCACGAGCGACACATGGGAGTCCGAGGGGAACACCGAGTTGCGCGTGGATCTCGGTCCGGGTCTCACCCCCAGCGTCAACGACACCACGCCTTCGGGCATGGGCGTCGCGCACAACGACGTGGACAGCATCGAAGGCGATCCGTTCACGGTCACCGGCATCGTCGGCTGCGCTGACGTCGTGGCCCCGTACGTCTGCCCCGTCACGGGCGGCACCGTGAGCATGAACGCGAACGGCAGCTTCTCGTTCCAGCCGCTCGCGGCCGCAACGAGCGGTTCCTTCCAGTACACCGTCACCGACCAGCCGGCAGCAGGCACGCCGGCCAGCTCGACGGGATCTGTGAACATCGTCATCCACGACATGATCTGGTACGTGAAGGGTGGGGCGGCGAGCGGCAACGGCACGTCCGCGGCGCCGTTCGGCTCTTTCGCGATGCTCAATGGTGCGGGCGACGTGGACAGCTTCGGCCACTACATCTTCGTGCACACTTCCGCGGTCAATGACAGCCTGGGCCTGGAAGGTGGACAGCGTTTCTGGGGTGAAGGCGTCGGCCTGATCATCCCGCGCAATCTCAACGGCAACGGCTCGCCCACGACGCTCGTCGCTCCGGGCGTGAAACCAACCATCCATGCCGCATCCGGCGACACCGTCAGTGTGGCGAGTGTGAATGGAGTCGAGATTGCGGGCCTCTCGCTGGCATCGGCCACCGGCAGTGCGATCGACGTCACCAGCGTCACGTTCGGTGCCGCGACCGGAGCATCGATCTACAGCAACACAATCACCTCCGCCGGCGCTGAGGGCATCGACATCAACGCGGGCGCCCCCAACACCGCCGTCACGATCGATGGCACGTCGATCGTTTCCACCGGCAACGGAGTCGATCTGCTTGCCACGGCCGGAAATGTGGTCTTCTCCTACACCAACGGCTCGATTTTGTCGGTCGGTGGGTCAGGCATCACAGTCGATGGGACCGCGGCTGCTATGCTGACCGTCAGCGGGCTCGCGAACGTGACAGTGGACGGCAACACCAGCGGCAAGGGCATCTCCATCACGGGTGCGCGCTTCGACTCGAATCCGGGAACAGCCGCGATCGAGACGGTCAGTGGTGGAATCATCATGGCCGGCTCCAGCAGCAACCCGGTTGGTGGCACGGGTGTGACTCTGACCAACGTCAGCGGCGACCTGGCCATCACCTCACTCACCGCACACGCTTCGACGAACGCAGTGTCCGTCACCGGCACCGGTCTCTTCACCGGTGCTGCCGGCATGCGCCTGACCTCGGGCGGTGGCGCCATCAGCACGCCGTCGGGCATCGGGCTCTCGGTCGTCAGCGCCACCATCGGTGGGGCGAACCTCGCGTTCACCACCGTCTCCGCGACGGGCGGGGCGAACGGCATCCTGCTCAACAACACCGGGACCGCGGGTGGCCTGAAAATCGTGGGAACTGGCGCGGCCGGAACCGGCGGCACGATCCAGAGCTCGCAGACCGGCATCAGCCTCACGAACACGAGCGGTGTCGGCCTGGCCTACATGAACCTCCAGAACTTCAGCGACTTCGCAATCCGCGGCTCCTCGGTGAACGGATTCGCCATGAGCAACACGGCCGTCAGTGGCACCAACGGAGACAGCGCAGCGGCGGACGAAGGCAGCGTGTCCTTCACCGGGCTCACAGGTGTGGCCTCCATCACTGACAGCTCGATCTCCGGTGGTGTAGAAAACAACCTCACCGTGATCAACAGCGCCGGCTCTCTGAACCGCCTGACCATCTCCGGGACGACCTTCGGTGCGATGTCGACGCTCTCGGGGGACGACGGAGTGCTCATCGAAGGACGCGCCACCGCGGTCGTCAACGTCACGGTGCAGAACAGCTTCTTCACCTCGGCCCGCGGCGATCAATTCCAACTCAACCTGCTCAACAATGCGACGGGCGACCTCGTATTCAGCGGCAACACCGTCACGAACAATCATCCTGCGGTGGTTTCGGGCGGCGGCGGCGTTCGTCTGACCGGCGGCGGCAGCGGCTCCAATACGGTGGCGACATACGCCATCTCCACGAACAGCATCCGTGATTCCCTTGGCAGCGCAATCGCCGTCACGAAGGGAGCTGGCGCAGGTTCGTACTCCGGCACGATTGACGGCAACACGATCGGAGTGGCAGCGATCGCGAACTCCGGATCGTCGCAAGGCTCCGCAATCTCGGTCGTTCATGCGGAAGGTGGATCGAGCACGGTCTCGATCGTGAACAACATCATTCGCCAGTACGGAAATCACGGCATCTTCCTGCAGACCGGCGGTTCGGCACTTGTCGGGACGGGCTCGCTCAAGGCGACCGTTACCGGGAACACGGTGTCCAACCCCGGCACGCTGGCGTTCCCGAAGAACGGCTTCCATCTGAACGCAGGAACGCTGCCCGGCGACACCTATCAGGTATGCCTGACCCTCGGTGGCGCCGGCGCACTTGCGAACAGTCTCACGGGAGGTGGCTCCGGTGGCGGTGCCGACTTCCGCCTTCGTCAGCGCCAGTCCACCACCGTGCGGTTACCTGGATATGCCGGCGCCAACAACGACAACGCTGCCGTCGTGAGCTTTGTGCAGTCCAACAACGGAGGCACGCCTACAGGAAACGTTGCGAACACAGTCCCGACGGGCGGCGGCTACATCAACGGGACCTGCCCTTGAGTTTCACAATGCATGGACAAGACGGCCGCAAGGCTTGACGTAGTGAAAGGAGAAACAGCATGGCCGAGCCTTTTCTGTCGGAGATCCGGATCATGAGCTTCGTGTTCGCGCCCAAGGGATGGGCGCTGTGCAACGGGCAGCTATTGCCCATCAACCAGAACCAGGCGTTGTTTTCGCTGCTTGGGACGACCTTCGGCGGGGATGGACGCGTGAACTTCGCGCTACCGGACCTTCGTGCGCGCACGCCGATTCACGTAGGATCCGGGCACACGCTCGGTGAGCGGGCGGGTGAGCAGGCGCACACGTTATCGATTGCGGAGCTGCCTACCCACACACACGTCCTCCAGGCGACGACGACGACGGCGAACCCGATCGAGAACCCGACCAACGCCTATCTCGCGCCTCTCAACAACGCTTATCACACACCGACTTCGCTCACGGCGATGAGCCCCACCTCTGTCACGAATACCGGTGGCAGCCAGGCTCACCTGAACATGCAGCCGTTCCTCACGCTTTCTTTCTGTATCGCACTGCAGGGCATTTTTCCCTCCCCGAATTGAGAAGGAGATACGAACATGGCACAACCTTATGTTGGTGAGATCCGAATGTTCGCCGGGAACTTTGCGCCGGCGGGCTGGATGTTCTGCGAGGGGCAGCTCCTTCCGATCTCGGAGAACGAAACGCTCTTTCAGTTGATCGGCACCACCTACGGCGGCGACGGACAGTCGACGTTCGGACTCCCCGATCTGCGAGGCCGCATTCCCATCCATCAGGGGAACCCCTTCATCCTGGCCGAAACCGGGGGCGCAGAAGAAATCACCCTCACGGTCAACCAGATTGCGGCGCACTCGCATCCTTTGCTTGCGTCCACGTCGGCCGGAAACTCCGTGAACCCGGGCAACAACGTGACCGCTCAGACCGACGGCACGATCTTTCTCTACATCTCGGATCCGACCAGCACGAACTTCAACCCTGCATCGATCGGACTGGTGGGCGGAAGCCAGCCGCACACGAACTTCCAACCGTATCTGTGCGTGGATTTCATCATCTCTCTCTTCGGCATCTTCCCGAGCCCGACCTAGGAGAGGAGCCGGTTTCCCAGATTGATTCAAGGAAAGAATAGGAGAAGACCAATGGCCGATCCGTTTGTTGCTGAGATCCGAATTTTCCCCTTCAACTTCGCCCCGAAAGGTTGGGCGTGGTGCGATGGTCAGCTCATGCCCCTGTCGCAGAACACGGCTCTTTTCTCCCTGCTGGGAACCACGTACGGGGGCGATGGCAAGTCGAACTTCGCATTGCCGGACCTTCAGGGCCGCGCGCCGATGCATCCCGGCCAGGGTCCGGGGCTGTCTCTGCACGATCTCGGTGAGACTGGCGGCAGCGAGACCGTGACCCTTCTCCAGTCGGAGATTCCCGCTCACTCGCATACTCTCCGTGGGGCCATCGATCCGGGCGACATCTTTGTTCCATCGGCGACGACTTCACTCGCCGTTTCGGTAGGAGCGAAGGCGTACAACACCACCTTGAGCAGCCCCGCAACTCTCGCCCCCCAAGCCCTCACCCCCGCAGGCGGGGATCAGCCGCACAACAACATGATGCCTTATCTCACGTTTTACTTCTGTATCGCCCTGCAAGGTGTTTACCCTCCAAGAACTTAGCTTGACGGACCCATCCTGCAGTAGAGTGTCAATAACAAGGAGAGAACCATCATGTCGGACCGCAATCTCATCGGAAGGCGTCAGTTCCTCGTCTTCTCTTCCACCTGTGCGCTGGCCACGGCGACGCTCGGCCCGCGGCTCTTCGCCGGTGAAGGTGCGGCCCCGAGGCGGCTGGTCTTCGGATACGCCTCCCTCGAGGAGAACGCCTCCGTCAGCTCCGCCTCGAAGATCTCCGCAGCGGACGGCGGCTTCATCAGCCGGGGCGCACGGGTCGTCGTGTCCGGCGCCAGCGGTTCCCGGGTCAATCCGCTGGAGCGTCGTGCGGTGGCCCTCATGACTCACTTCTCGTACTTTGACGGTTCCGAACGGAAGAGCGCTCCTTTTCAGGCCTGGGGCAGCAGTCGCAAAACTGGCTCTCAGGGCAACTCCGTCGGGTTCAACGTGCCGGTCGACGAGGTCCAGCGGATCTCGTTCAACCTGGACGTGGAGCGCGGTGCCACGACGGCGGCGCCGGCAACCAGCAGCCGGCGCCGCGCCATCGGCGGCAATCCGCAGCAGGTCGAAGGCTTTCCGGTGACGCTCAGCCTGCAGAACGAGCCGGGTTCTCTCAAGCTCGCCCGCGGCTTCTACGTCATCGTTCCTCTGTTCGAGGGCGACTCCGAGCCCCGCTGGTCTTCGTTTACCCTGCGCGCGCTCAACGGACGCGTGCAGCTGGTCGACGCGAACGGCGGCCCCGCGACATTCGAGCATTTCGTTCTCAAGACCGACTACGCAACCTCGTAAAGCAAGCATCCCGAGTGATCGCGTCTGATGAGACGCGATCACTCGCCGGTCTGCTGATCACGGGCGCCGGAGCTCTCCTGCCCCAGTGACTCCAAACGTACAGCGAGCGCAGAGTTCGGAAGTCACTCTGGGACGCTATACTCGGTCAGATGCGCAGTCCGCTGATGGATCGACTCGAGAGGGAACAGCGCGAACGGTTCGCGCGAATGACCCCAGCCGGGCGAGTGGCGCTGTCGGAGCGGCTCGGTGAAGAGGGACTGACCGAGTATATGGTTGCGAACAGCCTCGATCGCGTTGCCGCGATCCAGGCCATCAAACGGTCGCGGCGCGTTGGACGACGCCCCTCGCGTTGCTTCGATGAACGTCATTGATGCGTGTCGCGCATCCTGAAACAGCGTTAGTGTCCGAGGTCGACCTCAAAATCGATCGGGTACGTCCCGATGTTTCGGCGACCTGGCACCACTTGAAGCAATCACTTTCCAGGCAATGAAAGCACCAGCCGGCCTATCCCTCCGTCTCGCGACGCCCGCCGACTACCACTTCATGCGCCAGCTCTACGGCGCGACCCGGGAAGAGGAGATGAAGCAGTTTCCCTTCGACGAATTTCAGAAGCGGCAGTTCCTCGACCAGCAGTTCGGCGCGCAGTATCAGCACTACCAGCTGCACTACCCAACCTGCGAGCGGAACATCATCGAGAAAGACGGCAAGGCCGTCGGCCGCCTCTGGATCGATGAGTGGAAGGACCAGATCCGTCTCGTGGACGTTGCTCTGATGCCGGAGCTGCGCGGTTCCGGCATCGGCACCGCGCTCGTGCGCGAGGTGCTGGAACGCGGCGCGAAGGCAGGCAAGCCGGTCACGATCCACGTGGAGGGCTTCAATCCCGCGCTGCGGCTCTACGAACGTCTTGGCTTCGAGCATGTCGATACCAACGGCGTCTATCACCTGATGCGTTGGACTCCCCAGGCCGCAGAAGTGTGAGGCGTCAGCGATGACACGACTGGCGTCTGCTCGAGGGCGCCCCCTCATCCGCCTTCGGCACCTTCTCCCCCCCGTGCGCGGGGGGAGAAGGCTCTCGAGGGGAGGTGCTGCGCGACTTGCGCGGGGCCCGCTCCCCTGGAACGACAAACATCGAGAGCCTTCTCCCCTCCGCAGAGAGGAGAAGGTGCCTCTTCGGCTTCGCTCAGGGCAGGCTCCGGCGGATGAGGGGTCGCTCCCGTGCCATTCACGAGGCTCGGGCCGGCTGGCGCGAACACGCGTCATCACCTGCCACTACGTAAACACCGCCTCGTACTGGAACGCGTTCGCGTCCTCCCCGATCGGCACCAGGAACAGGTCCAGCGGCTCGAGCGCAGGGTGGGTGAGGTGGTAGATCTGTTGCGGCAGCCTGAAAGACTTCGGCCCCACGAAGTAGAGCGAGAACGGATGACGCTCCAGGCGCGCCGCCTCGCTCTCCATGACTTTCGCGGCGCGCACCAGGCGAAGCTCGACCTTCCCTCCGGTCGGGAACTCCACCCAGAAACTGCTGTCGACGTGCGGTTGAAAGGTCTCTACGGTGAGCTGCTCGAGCATGTGGGCTTTTGTAGCACAATTGCCGGATGTCAGCAGTCGATCCGCAAGGCCGTCCCCTCAACACTCCGAAGGACGTGGAAGCGGACCTCGGCTTTGGCTCGGTCGTGGCGCGCGAGAGCCGCCGCCGCCTTCTCAACCGCGATGGGTCCTTCAATGTCCGCCGCAGCGGCCTGCGCTTCTGGGAATCGCTCTCCGCCTATCACTATCTCCTGACCATCTCCTGGCCGAAGTTCCTCGGGCTGATCGTGGTCGCGTATCTGACGGTGAACGCAGTCTTCGCGGGCATCTACCGCCTGGCCGGCGACGAGGCGCTCACCGGCATGCATGCGCAAACGCAGGCCGGGCGATTCGCCGAGGCGTTCTTTTTCAGTGTGCATACCCTGGCGACGATCGGGTACGGGACCATCGCGCCCTCCACGCTCTCCGCGAATCTCATCGTCACGGTCGAGGCACTGGTCGGCCTGGTCGGTGTGGCGATGATGGCCGGCATTTCCTTCGCGCGGTTCTCGCGGCCGGTTGCGCGGATCCTGTTCAGCCGCAACGCCGTCATCGCGCCTTTCCGCGGGGGACGGGCGTTCATGTTCCGCGTCGCGAACCAGCGCAGCAGCCAGCTCATCGACCTCGAGGCGCGCGTCCTGCTCAGCCGCCGGAAACGTGACGGGGCGACCTCTTCCGACCGTGAGTTCCTCCAGCTCGCACTGGAGCGTGAGCGCGTCGCATTCTTTCCACTCACGTGGACCGTCGTTCACCCGATCGACGCAGCCAGTCCGCTCAGCGACTGGACGGGAGAGGATCTCCTCGAGTGTGACGCGGAGTTCCTGATCCTCCTCAACGCCTTCGAGGAGACGTTCTCCCAGATCGTGCACACGCGCTCGTCCTACAAGTCCGAGGAGGTAGTCTGGGGCGCAAGATTCCTGAGCATGTTCGAGCCCGCCGACGAGGAGGGCGTGCTGGCCGTGGACATTCACAAGCTGCACGAGATCGAGCGGGTCGCGCTCGAATGACCTCCTCGAGCGGCGTTTGTTTATTGGACTTTTCGTGATCTGCATCGCACGCCATGTAAACGGGCGGGAATATGCTCCGTCCGATGAGCATGAAACGCATCGTTGCCGTGCTGCTGATCGCCGCGGGAGTCGTCTCCGTCGCGGCGGAGACCCGAAGGCGGGCCGTACGCATCCCGAACGGGACGACGCTGGCGGTCGCCAATTTCGTCGACACTCACATCGGTGCGAAGCTGGTCGCGAGCGCCGTGACTCCGGCAGCGGTCGCCGGCGATGAGGAGTTCCTGCGCCGCGTCACGCTCGACCTGACCGGCGCGATTCCCCCCTCCGCGGACGTGCTGGCGTTTCTCGCCGATGCCCGCTCCGACAAGCGCTCCCGCAAAATCGACGAGTTGCTCCGCTCCGATGCCTTCACCGACCGCTGGACGCTGTGGTTTGGCGATCTCGTGCAGAACGTGCAGGTCGCCAACAACAGCCGCGAGTACTACCTGGGCAAGAATGCGTATTACGCGGCGATCAAGGACTCGATCCGCTCTTCCAAGCCTTACGACGCGATGGTGCGCGAGGTGCTGGCAGGGGAGGGCAACAACTTCCAGAGCGGTGTGGCGAACTACATCGTCCGCCAGATCCAGCGCAACGGCCCGCCCCAGGACACGCTCGACAACCTGGCCGCGCATTCGGCGGAGAAGTTTCTGGGCATCCCCATGCTCTGCATCTCCTGCCACAACGGCATCGGCCACCTCGAGCTCGTGAACTGGTGGTTACGTGGAAAACAACGCGAAGACTTCTGGAAGATGGCGGCGTTCTTCTCCCGCACGACCACACGTGGCTCGCCGTACACCGATCCCGCCAACCCGAACGCGAACATCATCCAGTACACGGTGGGCACGAACCCCACCGGGGTCTACCGGCTCGGCTCGACCGACGGCAACAAGTCGCCTCGCTATGTACCTCCGGGATCGCCGAGTACCGTCGCGCCAGCGTTCATCACCACCGGCGAGACTCCGCGCGCCGGCGAGCCTTACCGCGTGGCTTACGGACGAATGCTCACCGCGGATCGGCAGTTCGCCCGATCCACCATGAACCTGCTCTGGAAAGAGATGATGGGACGCGGCTTTGTCGAACCGGTGAACGCGTTCGACTTGAGCAAGCTCGATACGCAGCCGACGCATCCAGCCCTCCTGGAGGCGCTCGCGGACGAGTTCATTACGAAGAGCCATAGCCTTCGCGAGGTGCTGCGCACGATCGCGCTCTCGAACACGTACCAGCTCTCCTCCACGTACGCCGGCGAGCATCCCGACGCGAGCTACTTTGCGCGGAGATCGCCGCGGCGCCTGCAATCGGAAGTGCTCTTCGACGCCATCACTACAGCGACTGCGGTGACGTCTCCACTCCCGGTGGCCGGCTCCACCGCGGTCACGAAGGCCGTTCAGCTTCCAGATCCTCTGGACGGGGGCAACCGGCGCTCTCCGATCAGTCTCTTCCTGAACAACTTCGGCCGCGGCAACCGCGATGACGTGCTGCGTACGAATGACGCAGCCATCACGCAATCGCTTTCGCTGATGAACGACACCGTGGTCACCACACGCGTGAAGCGCGCGGGCAACTCCACCGTGCAGAAGGTTCTGGCCGCGTCCTCCGATCCAGCGACGATTACCGATCAGCTCTACCTGGCCACTCTCTCCCGACATCCGACGGCGCGGGAGAGCCAGATTGCCACCGACTACATCCGCGCCGGCGCCCTCAACGAGCGCACGGAAGACCTGCATTTCGTGTTGCTCAACTCTCTGGAGTTTCTTTTCAACTGAATTGCTTCGCCCGTTGTCGGTTGTCGGTTGTCAGTTGTCCGCGGGTCCTCGCTCCGAGCCGCAGGCTGACCGAGTGACAACTGACAACTGACGATGAACGAAGGCGGTTGTTCCGAGCATCCAGGTTGCTCGAGTGTGGATCGAAGCGAGCGTCACCGACAACTGACAACACACAGAGCCAATCGCCAACCGAGGGCCGCCCAATGAACGAAAATTTCTCGCGCCGCAACTTCTTTCGCATCGCCGGCACCGGGGTTCTCGGATACTACTTCGCCGATGTCCTCGAGCCGCGGCTTCTGCTCGCGTCGACTACGACTTCCAACGCGACGCTGCGCAACACGGCCAGGAACTGCATCTTCATCTTCCTGGCCGGCGCACCCAGCCAGACCGACATGTGGGACCTGAAGGAAGGTGCCTGGACGCCATCCGATCTCGCGCCGACCCCGTATGGCGCGATGCGCTGGCCGCAGGGACTGCTCCCGAAAATGGGCGAGCATCTCGACAAAATCACCATCGCGCGCTCCTGCCTGGCGTGGGCCGCCGTGCACGAGCTTGGACAGACCTGGGCGCAGATCGCGCGCAATCCGGGTGGAGCCACCGGCGCGATCGCGCCGCATATCGGCGCCGTGGTCGCACTCGAGTCGCAGGCCGCGCGAACCGTCGCGGACGTTCTGCCGGGATTCATCGCCCTCAACGCCGGCACCATCCCGACATGCGGCTATCTCCCCGCAAAGTACGCACCGTTCGGGGTCACCACCGCGTCGACGGGGCTGGCGACGCTGTCGCATCCCGATGGCGCAGCGCGGTTCTCGCGACGCTGGGATCTGCTCCATCAGCTCGATCAGAACCGCTCCACAGGCGGCCTGGGGAAAGCGGCGACGGATATGAACGACTTCTACGATCAGTCGAAGACACTCATGGACGCGCCCGGAATCAACGCGCACTTCACGTTCACGGACGCAGAGCATGCGCGCTACGGCGACTCGAACTTCGGCGACTCGCTGATCGTGGCCCGCAATCTCGTCGCCTCCGGGAAGGGTACGCGCTTCGTGCAGGCCACGATGGGCGGCTGGGATCATCACTCCGACATCTACGACAAGGCCGCCGCGCAGTCGCTGTTCGTGCAGGCCGCGCAGCTCGATTCGGCGGTCGGCTCGCTGATCACGGACCTCGCGAACATGAAGATCCTCGATCAGACTCTGATCGTCATCGTCAGCGAGTTTGGCCGCACCGTCGGACCGCTCAACAACCAGGGCGGCCGCGATCACTACCTCCGCAATTCGGTCGTATTCGCCGGCGGAGGCACGAAAGGCGGCCGCATCCTCGGCCAGACGGATGCCGAGGGAAAGAACGTCATCGATTACGGATGGAGCGCGAAGCGCGACATCCGTCCGGAAGACGTGACCAGTACGATTTATTCAGCGCTGGGCATCGACTACACGAAGGTGCGCACCGATGATCCGCTTGGCCGCGGCTTCGAGTACATCCCGGAGGGTTATCAGCCCATCGAAGAGCTGTGGGGGTGACTTTCCCTTGCTTTAGCTCGCAGCTGTTCAGCTCGCAGCTCGCAGCTCGCAGCTCGCAGCTCTCAGGAGGACGACGCGCCGAGTCTGAGGACTGAACTGCGTTCTCTCGAGAGCTGAGAGCTGAGCGCTCGAGGCTGCGAGCTCAAACGGTCTCCTGCGAGCTAAAGGCTGCGAGCTAAAGGCTGCGAGCTCAGAGGTTCTCCTGCTGCGAGCTGAGAGCTGCGAGCTGCGAGCTAAAGAGCTGCTACACTTTCCGGAACCATGCAGGTCATTCTTCAGGGAAGTCTCCAGCACTTTCCACCGGCGGAGCTCCTGGAGTTTCTCTGCCGTGCCGGACGCAAAGGGACGCTCGATCTCGAGGCAGCCGGGCGTCGTACGCGGCTGCTCTTTGAGGGTGCGTCCATTCTCGGCGCGCAATCGAAAACGGCCGGAGAGGGCATCGACGCTGCGCTCGACGTTCTGAAGTGGAAGGAGGGGACGTTCACCCTCCTCGACGCAGCAGTTCTGCCGGATGGTGCGACCGCAATAGCGCTGACTCTCCCAGCCCTGCACGCCGAGGCGAAGAGGCGGGCGGAGGAGAGGGTCGCGGGCTTTCCGGACGAGACGTTCTTCCAGGTCATCGAGGATCCCGCGCTCCAGCAGCAGGTCAGTCTCAGGGCCGAGGAGTTCAAGCTCCTGTTCCGCCTTGCGGCCGGCCGCACGTTTGCCGAGCTCCTGGCCGAATACGCGGTTCCTCGGCGCGAGCTCGCCGATCGGCTGAAGTATCTCCGTGAACTGGGCCTCATCACCAGTGGTCAGGATCCCGAGAAGACCGCGCCGCGCGAGCCGCGGGTTCCGTCGGCAGAAAAGCCGCGGAAGCAGGATGTAGTGACGGTCGCGGAGAGCGTCGCGGTTCCACCGAGGGGCGTTGCCGAAGAGCCGGAAGCGGAGAGGACGATGATGCAGGCGCCGGTGAAGAAGTCGCCGGCTCCGAAAACGGTTGCGCCGGTTCCTGCCGCGCCCCCCGTTCCCGTGCCTCCCGTTGTGGCCGCGCCTGTCGCAGCTCCACCGGTGATGCCGGTGGAAGAGCCGGTCACGGCGCCGGCGATGCAGGCGCCGCCGCGGCGTCCCACTCTCGTCGGCTCGCTCACACCGGACGAGTCGCCCGACAACGTCTTTCCGCTGCTCGATGCGGAATGCATCATCGGGCGCAAGGCGACCAAAGAAGTGGCGTTCGCAGTCGATGACGGCAGCATTTCCTCGAAACACGCGAAGCTCACCCGCACGACGGACGGGTTCCTCATCGAGGATCTGGGCAGCAGGAACGGCACTTTCGTGAACGGCGAGAAAGTGACGGAGAAGCGACTGCTGGTGGACGGAGATCTCATTCGCCTCGGCAAGGTGATCATGACCTTCAACGTCGCCAAGGAGAGTCAGGTAAGCAGTCAGACCATGATGGAGATCCGGATCGACTAACCCTCCCATGACCCAATACGACCTCGTCATCGTCGGTTCCGGACCTGCCGGGCTCTCGACCGCATCGCATGCTCAGGAGAACGGCCTCTCCTACGTCCTGCTGGAGCGCACCGATCATCTCTCGGACACCATCTACGCCTACCAGGCCCGCAAGTTCGTCATGGCTGAGCCGGTGATGATTCCTGCGCGCGGTGAGTTGCCGTTCCAGGCCGGCTCACGCGAGTCGATTCTGGCTGCGTGGGACCGGCATTCCGCCGAAAAGAAATTGAACGTGGCGTTCAACGCTGAGGTGAAAACCGTCAAGCGTGAGGCGGGCGGCTTCACGATCAAAACGTCCGCCGGAGCGGAGTACCTCGCGAAGAATGTGGTCCTGGCGATGGGCACCCAGGGCAACCCGCGCAAGCTCGGTGCAAAAGGGGAGGAGGCTCCGCACGTCCTGCCGCGCCTCGACGATCCTTCCAGGTACAACGAGATGGACATCCTCGTGGTCGGTGCGGGCGACTCGGCTCTCGAGATTGCGATCGCACTCTCGGACGAGAACCGCGTCGGCCTGGTCGTCCGCGGCGGGGAGATCACCAAGGCGAACGAGATCCTCATCCGCGACGTGCTGTCGCGACAGACCAACGGACGGATGACGGTATGGTTCAACACCACCGTCAAGGAAGTTTTCCCGGGCTACTCGGACCTCAACGTGCGCGGTCAGATCACGCGCGTCCCGGCAGAGTTGATCTTCCTCAAGCTCGGCGCCGATCCTCCGCGGAAGTTCTTCGAGTCCGTGGGCATCAAGTACAGCGGCGATGGCAGCGACGCACGCCCCGTCCTCAGCGACGTTTACGAGTCGAGTGTGCCAGGCCTGTTTCTCATCGGCGCGGCGAGCGGACGCGATCTGATCAAGCTGGGGATGAACCAGGGATGGGAAGTCGTCGAGCACATCATGGGCCGCAAGGTCGAGCCGGCCGATGAGGCGGTGCTCAGGGAACGTCTCCCGTACTGGGAAGGGACGGTGCGCGAGCGCATCTCCGCGATCCGCTCGCGGGTGCCGCTGCTCGCAGCCGCGGACGAGCAGCAGTTGCGTGACACGTTCCTGGCCACGAGAGTCCGCGAGTACAAGAACGGCGAAGAGATCATCCGCCAGAACGACTACACGAATGACTTCCTGATCATCGCGTCAGGACGCGTGGAGCTCTGGAAGCGCCCGGAGCAGTCCAATCAGGAGATCAAGGCGGCCGAGCTCACCGCCGGAAACTTCTTCGGCGAGATGAGTCTCATTTCCGGCCGGCGCCGCACGGCCACCGCGCGCGCCGTCGGCCCGACCAGGATCATCGAGATTCCGCGCAAGGCCATTCTGAAGATGCTTGGCTCGGCGCCGCGCGCGAAGGGACTGGTCGACCAGGCCTTCCTGCTGCGTGCCTTCGGCGGCTATCTTTTCCCCGGCATCCCGGAGTCTGCTCTTGGCGAGCTGGTTGACTCCGCATCCGTGGAGAGCTTCGGCAAAGACGCCGCAGTGTTCAATGAAGGCGACAAAGCAGACGCGTTCTATCTGATCCGCAGCGGCATGGTGAAGATCGCCAAGAAGGCCAATGACAAGGAAGTGGTGCTGTCGTACCTGGTGGCCGGAAACTTCTTCGGCGAGGCCGCGCTGTTCTCCGACTCCTCGCGCACCGCCACCGTGACGGCCATCTTTCCCTCGGAGCTGATCAAACTCTCCAAGAGATACTTCAACGCGTTTCTGGACGCGCGTCCGGAACTCCGCGAGATCCCCATGAAGAAGCTCGAGGAGCGGCGCATCGCCAGCCTCATCGCCGACGCCACGCCCGGTGCGGGCGGCATTCTCGCGGACCTGATCCGTGAGGAGGTGGTCATGGGCACGCAGACTCTGATCATCGACGAGCACCGCTGCATCCGCTGCTCGAACTGCATCCGCGGCTGCGAAGGGGTGCACGAGGATGGGCAGGCGCGTCTGTCTCTGACGGGCATCAAGTTCTACAATCTCCTCGCACCGAATTCGTGCTGGCAGTGCGAGAACCCGATGTGCATGCTCGACTGCCCTCCCGACGCGATCGTGCGCGATCCGCGCGGCGAGGTGTACATCAAGAGCAACTGCATCGGCTGTGGCAACTGCGAGCGGAACTGTCCCTACGGAAACATCTTCATGGTGCACAAGGAGCCGGAGAAGTCGCTCTTCTCCTGGATCAAGGGGCTGTTCGGCAAGGGACACGAAAGCGACGTCGAGCAGACCCTGGCGGTGAAGTGCGATCTCTGCCGCGGCATCAAGGGTGGTCCGGCCTGCGTGCGCAGCTGTCCGACGGGCGCCGCAATTCGCCTGGAGCCCGCCGAGTACCGCTCCACGCTCGAGGAAATCGTGATCACGCGAGGGGAGCAGTAACGAGACGATGCCAGTCGCACGCAGCGGCGTCGTGTGGCGTCGCATATTCGTCCTCCTTCTGGCCGTGGTGGCCGGCACGTTCATCTGGAGCGCGAAGCGTGAGTTTCCCCACGGCGGCTCCCTGATCGGACTGATCTTCGGCACGGCCGGATATCTGCTGATCCTGCTACTCGCGTATTACGGAATCCGCAAGCGAGCGTACCGTTCCACCTTCGGCACGCTCGAGCAGTGGCTCCAATCGCACATCTACCTCGGTCTGCTGGTGCTCGTGCTGCTTTCGCTGCACACGGGTGGACGTTTCAATGACACGGTGGCCGTGACGACGTTCGTCCTCGCCGCGGTGGTCATCTTCAGCGGCATCGCCGGAGCGATCTTCTTTGTGACCGTCCCCCGCCTGCTGACGGAAGTGGAGAGTAATCTCACCGTCGAAGAGATCTCCCAGCAGCTCAATCAGCTGGGGCGCAACATGGCTCGAACCGCGTCCGGCCGCTCCGCGCCGTTCGTTCGCATCTACGACGGATTGATCAGCGAGTCGATGCCCGGCTGGTTCGCGGGATGGCGGCTGTTGTTCTCGCGGCTCCGACGGAAGTCCGGCGCGGTCGTGGCGGACTGGTCGAAGCTGCTCACTCTGGTCGGCAAAGACGAACAGGACCAGCTCCGGCAGATGCTCGTCCTCTCCCGCCAGCGCAAGGAACTGCTGATGCGCCTCATGTATCAGCAACGCTACAAGAACATCCTGGAGTTCTGGGTCTATATCCACGTCCCGGTCACCGTGGCCCTGATCGCGTTCGGAACGCTGCACGTGGTCGCCGTCTTCTATTACGGGAAGGTGTTTTGAGAAACAGGGCCAGGGGTCGAGGGCCCAGGGCCGAGGGAGAGTCAAAGGCGGTTTCGGCTGCCCGGTCAACCCTCTCGGCCCTCGGCCCTCGA
>JANMSA010001020.1:0-1520 GCA_031388865.1 Acidobacteriota bacterium
TGAGAACACTTCGCTGCACCCTCTGCGGCGGCTGAGCTACGACACGGTGTTCATCGAGGGATGGGGAGAGTATTCCTCCGAGCTGGCAGGCGAGATGGGTCTGTATGCTGACCCGTACGATCGGGCCGGTCGCAAGATGGCCGACATGATGCTGTCCTCACGCCTGGTGGTCGATACGGGAATGAATGCCCTGGGCTGGACCCGCGCGAAGGCCATGGAGTTTCTGCGGGAGCACTCCATGCTGTCGGAGACGGAGCTGGCCACGGAGACGCTGCGGTACTCAGTCGACATCCCGGCGCAGGCGCTGGCTTACAAGATCGGGAGCCTGCGGATTCTGGCGCTGCGTCGCCACGCGCAGGAGGAGCTGGGGGCGAGGTTCGACGTTCGGGAGTTTCACGAGTGGGTGATCGGGAGCGGGTCGATGCCGATCTCGGTTCTGGAGGGGTGGGTGGGGAGGAAAGTCAGAGGCTTAAGCAGAAGTCGGAATTGAGAAAATTGGAAGTGGGAAGGGAACGTTTTTTGACTTCTGACTTTTCGTGCTTCTGACTCGCCCGGCGACTTCTGCTTATCCTGTCCTCCTCGGGGTGGAGGGTCAGGCTATCGACTGACGCCACCGGAACTGCGCAGTGAAAGTTCCACCAGCGGGGCTGTGTTTCCAGCGGGGTAGGAGGTTCTCGATGGACGGACGTCAGCAGAAGAGTGTCGTCTCATCATCGCCCGATGGCGCCTCAGCGCGACCGATTTCTCGGATGCGGGCAGGATGCCCGCGTACCGCGGACGAGACGTCCGCGCTCCGATCCCTCGCTCCACGCCTCGGATGGCGGTTGGGGGAGCATCGCGACGGATCTCGAGGAGCCGAACATCGGAGTGTTAGGCCACCAGGGCCAGACTGAATGGCAAAGCGGAAGTTGCTCAATGAGAAAGTCACTAAACGCGGTACACTGCCGGTACATTTCGTCCAAATAACTTCAAAAACCCGAGGTGACACGTATGCGTAACGCTGTCCTTAGTCTCTCTCTGTCTTTTCTGTTCACCGCAGCCGCCTTCGCCGCCAATCCCGCCATCGGAGTCTCCGAGTTCAAGAACGAGACGAGCGCCGGGTGGTGGGGTGGCGGGGTCGGTCGCGATCTCGCGGGAATGCTGTCAAATGAACTGGCATCGACCGGAAAATTCCGCGTTGTAGAGCGCTCGAAACTGGCCGCGGTTCTCTCCGAGCAGGATCTCGCGTCCTCGGGACGGATCAATCCGAAAACGCGCGCGAAGGTCGGCAAAGTAACGGGCGCGAAATATCTGGTGTTCGCCACCGTCACATCATTCGAAGAGAGGGTTGCCGGCAGCGGCGCAGGTCTGAGCTTCCGCGGCGTCAGCGTCGGTGGCAGGAAGAGCGACGCTTATCTGGCCATCGATCTCCGCGTGGTCGACACGACCACCGGTGACATCGAGTTCTCGCGCACGGTGGAAGGTCGTTCCAGCTCCAAGGGCCTGAACGTCGGTCTCCATCGCGGCGGCTTCGGCGGGAA
>JANMSA010001081.1:0-1878 GCA_031388865.1 Acidobacteriota bacterium
GCTTCCCAGTTCTGCCCGTCGAACGGGATCACTTTCAGCGCCTTCACGTCCACGCCCTCCAGGCAGCGCACGTTGACCGCCCAGCGCGTCGGGTCGAGCCGCGGGCGGGTGAACGGATGCACGCCGCAGGTACGGCAGAAGTAGTGCTTCGCCCGCATCGTGCCGAACTGGCGCTGCCCGAGCCCGGCCAGGTCGCAGTCGATCTTCAGGTCCGCGTCCGTCGCCGCCGTCCACAGCGCCCCCGCGCGGCCGCACATCGAGCAGTTGCATTCCATCACGTGCGTGAGCGGCTTCGTCCGCAGCGCGTGCTTCACCGCGCCGCACTGGCAGGAACCCCGGTAAGTCGTCAGATCCATCGGCGCACCTTTGAGCTAAAGTAACGGTATCGCCTCCACGATACACGACCGCGAAGCGCTCGCAGGTCACCGGCATCCGCGCATCCGGCGTGCGCCCGATCCGCCTGCACTCGCGCCCGAAGTACGCCCAGTGCGCCTCCCGCCAGAACCGCAGCGATCCATCGCCCTCCCCCTCGGTGGCGGCGAACTCCTCCGACACGTCCTCGTAAGGAACGATGTCGATCTGTACCGTCTCGATGACGCACAGCGGCTTTCTCGCCCAATTCGTCACCACACTCAGATCGCCCGCCCTCGGCAACGGCTTGCCATCGCGCTCAAACACCCACACCAGCCCCGCCGTCGCCCGCTTCTTGCCGCGCAGCACCAACTCCCCAAGCTCGTTCGCGCTCGGTTCGTTGTCGTCGAAGTGGAACGCCTCGTAGAACCGTGGCGTCGGATCGGTCTTCCGGATTGCCGCAAACAACTTCCAGAATGAAACGACATCCGGTGGAACGTTCACACCCCCGCCAACGCCCAGCCTGCGTGAATGCTTCGGCCGGATCTCACGGCTTGTGCGCCTGCATATAGGCACGCAGGAGCGCGTTCATGCGCGACTGATATCCCGGCCCCTGAGACCTGAACCAGGACAAGACGTCGGAGTCCACGCGCAGCGATAGAAGAGACTTGGAAGCCGTGGTCTTCAGCCCCTGCTTGACCACCGACCGCGCGAACATCTCCGGCGTCCACCTGGGCGCATCCCGATCGACAGTAACGTCCTTGTCCTTCATCGACCTCACCCGCGACCAGTCACTTTGAGATTTGCGAGAGGTATGTGCGCGTTTCATGCTTGAGTGCCTTTCTGATCGAAATGACCCGCATATCGCCATTCCGTTCGGTGTAGGTCATCGATACCACGACCCCGTTGAGCACACCCAGCGTGACCAAACGCTGCTCACCGAAGGCCGAACGGGTGTCCTCGGCAGTGACCGTGGGACCGTCAAAAATTCCGTCGGCATCGCGAAAGTCGATTCCGTGCTTCTTGAGATTGAGCTTCCGCTTGGCCTCGTCCCACGTGATCACAGTCGAGAGTGTAGCTACAGATGGTAGCTACGTCAATCGAGGCACTTGTGAGATCCAACATCCGCACCCACCGGAGCCACCATTGGACCTCGTTAATCGTTAGGTCGAGGTGTCCACTTTATCGAATGAGGTTCCCGCGTCCGTGTGCGGCGTGCTGTTAGAGCGCATTAGTTACAGTCCACGTTATTGTCGTTCCGTAAAACACTAAGCTGCTTCAACCGCTCCAGTGCGCGCTTCCTGGCAGCCCAGTAGGTCTTGAACACCGGTTGCTTGAACATGGTCTTGGGATCGAAGAATGATGGCGGTTGCTTCAGCAGTACGGCTCGCCGCGCCATCAGACTATTCAATGCCTGAGCTACGCTGTTACCAGTCCAAGCGGTGAACTGTGAATTTTCCAGAAGAATCTTCATCGCTAGTTCCGAGGTCTTCACTTCGGCTCTCTCTTCGTAGGTGAATCCCTCGC
>JANMSA010001083.1:0-7564 GCA_031388865.1 Acidobacteriota bacterium
CATGCGTGTCGACACGCATCGGTCCGGCGATGATCCGCCGCGACCCGACGAATCCCAGCGACTGCATGTAGCGCTGCGATCGGTCGAGGTGGAAGTAGGTCATCACATCCTCGAAGCCGTCCGCGGCGCGATCGAACCGAACCGAGCTATCTGCCGAGACCGGCACGATGGCCGGCGCGTCGAAATCGGCCAGCTGGACATTGGGACCGGCCAACGGGCCCGACAAGGCCACATCGGGGAGATCGACGATTCGATACGCGGACGAAGGAACGGCCGTGGCCGCGTCGTTGTTGTCCTGGAGTGATGGGTCGCTCAGCGTGACCACCGGATTCGGATCGAAGACCTGGCCGTCGACCCGGAAGAAGAGGTCGACCCGTTTGATCAACGTGCGGGTGCCCGAGTCAAAATAGAAGAGGGTCTGGAGGGGTGGCCGCTTGCCGGCGGATACGGCGATCACCGAACGCGCCTCACCGTTCACGTTGAGCAGCGCCGTTCGCTCGCTGAAGACGGTGAGACCTTCCAGTTCGGGATTCTTCCGCCAGCCCCCCGGGTCCGGTGCGGACGTGGCCACGGGATGGCGCGGAGGCGACTTCCGCGCGACGCGATTATGAATCCTGCGGACGTGGTCGCTGCTGTCGAAGCTGATCACCAGTTCGCCCTCGATCACCTCGACATCGTCGATGAACTGCCGGTAACGCCGATGGGTACCGCTCAGCGATTCCCGCTCGTCGACGAGGCGAAGATCGGGAGCATTTTCGGCCTCGCCGAAGAAGAGGGATTTCGCGGACAGGATCCCGCTCAGGGCCGAACTGCGCGACCAGCCTGGAACGTCGATCCCTTCCAGATCCCGGACCAGGCCCCTGGCATCGCGCTGGACGCGGCCTGGAGCCAGCGACTCCATTTGACGGCGGAGCTCGGTCCCGACATCATCGCCGCCGGGCGCTGCATCCGCTGAACCGATGAGACAAGCGAATAGTGAAAGAAGGATCAGTAGTTTTTTCATGGGTCACCCCTCCAAGTCAGGAGCACTCCTCTTTTATTTCTTTGGGGACGCTATGTTAAGGATCGCTTCAAGGCAGAAGGGGAGGATGGCTTGATCGATCGCTCGTCGGTCCCGAAGACGTGCCCTCATCGGACTGCGCCTGAAATCGTCGAGCGGCTGGTCGCGGCCAAACAGCGACGACCGCACTGGGGGCCGGACAAACTCATCGATCTTCTCAGGGAAGAGAACCCGGACCTGGAGTGGCCGACCGTGAGCACAGCAGGGCGAATCCTCGAGAGTCGTGGCCTATCACCGAGATTGCACCTAACGAGCGCCTGGAGGTAATGCCGGAGCGGTTTAGTCTAACCGTTGCCAATGGCGCCTTGCGCGCTGGCGGATCGCCTACCACGCGTCACGGTTCCACGAGACTTGATCGACCTAACGCTGCCGCCGTAGCGTCTCGTTCATCCTGTCGGTGATGGGATACACTGGGCCGTCGAAAACGACGGCAGGTGCAGAATCTACGGTTTTCAACCAGGAGACTCCAAGGGAGTCGAACTCGCCATGGTGAGTCCCGAGGGCGGCGCGCGGCCTTCAGCTTTGCGAAACGCTTCGCGTGCGTCAAGTCTCGATACGTCTCCGAACTGATCGACGCCCTCGCGAAGCGTGCTACCGCACGGCGATGATCTCGGACCGGAACAGCTCATGCACCTCCCGCGGCAGCGTCTTGCGGCTCTTCCACAAGATGCGGCCGCAGCGCGGACGGCTGGCGGTCTTCACGTCGATCGCCGCTTCGTCTGCTACGGCTTGACCCTCAGCAGCAGCGGCATCGGCCTGTCCGGCGGGGCGGTCGCGATCTCGCGGCTGAAGCGCAGCGTCGTCCCGTCGAACATCCATCCCCCGTCGCTGCAGCGCGAGACGGTTTCGATCGGCTTCCCCTCGCGCACGCGTAGCGCGTTCGCCGTCGCCTCCCGCTCGGCGCGGTAGCGGAACGCGCGGCGCCAAACGGATGTAAGCTCGGTTCCCAGCTCATTCGCGCGCGCGTTCACGTCGCACCCGGTGGCATTGAACAGCTCTTCAGCGATCAGGCGATCGTGTTCGACGGAGTCTGCGAGCATCTTCGTCGGAAACATCCGCGCGCCGTCCTCCCAGTACGACGCCGCTGAATACTGAAACGCCTCGAGCAGCGGCCGCACGTTGTCGCGCGCCTGCAGCTCGCCGAGCCACGCCGGCGCGGGCAGCGGCATTTTCCAGGCGACCGCGTTGATCATCCGCGCCGTCGTCAACGCGGCCGTCTGCGCCATCATCTGCGGATGCCCCTCCAGCGCGCGGGCGAGCTTCCACACGGCGTGCAGGTCCTCCCACGCCGCTGGATCTTCTGCGCGCGCTTTCGTCAGCGCGCTCGCGACGAGCGTCCTCGCCACCGTCAGCTGCACCGCGCGCATCGCCTCCGTGTCGTCGTTGCCAATCCCGTCGTGGCGCTCCCAGACGATCGGCTCGCGCAGCAGCAGCTCGCGGATCGCGGAGACGTCGGGGAGGGCCGGCGGCTCGCCGATGGTGATCTCGCCCCGCGCGATCTCGCGCCGCACGAAATCGTCGACGGCTTCGTTCTTCGGCAACGCGTTGGCGAGCGCCGTCAGCTTCACCGAGGCGTCGTTCGCCTGCAGCGGCGGCAACCGATCGGCGACGCCGTCGAGCGTCCCCATCCCTCCCGGCCACGGCCGAGCGGCCGAGGTGGCAACGGCGTCTTCGGCCCAGAACCACGAGACTACCCAGGCGACGAGCGCGATTGCCGCTACGACTACCAGCACTTTCTTCATCGTTCCCTCAGATTAGAATCGCCGCCTGGCCGTCGCCGGCGTAGAGACAGGGTTCAAGATTGCAGCCGGATCCCGGCCGCTTGGAGCGCGCCGGCGAAAGATCAACCGCCTGCGTGAAGACGGTCTGTATGCGTTGCGCCGGTGAAGAAGCTCGATGACTCGGCACAGACTTGTTCAACGTGCGCGCGTTGAGCTGACCACCGGCGCGGCTCGGCCGAGCCGCTGCGCGAGGATCTTCCATCTGGGGTGATCCCGGAGACGGAGGTGGTCGGGGAAGTAGATTCGCGACCACAGCAACGCATTCCGCTCCTCGCGTGCTCGTTCGAGTGCATCGAGTGCCGCCTCGTCATCGCCGAGGGCACTGAGCACGGTTGCTATGTCGAGCGAAGCCACAACGCGATTCTGCACATCGTTCGTCTGAAGCTCGTGCAGAATCTCCTCGGCCTTCGATCTTTGTCCTGCCGCAGCGAGAGATCCGCCCAGAAGGCCGACGTAGAATGGCAGTCGTCGCTGCGACTCGACGAGACGCTCGAAAATCGCGATCGATTCTGAGTGCCTCCCCAGAAATCGAAGAGCGATTCCGCGCGTCCAGAGCGCGTACGCGGCTGACGGGTCGAGCTCGAGCCCTTTCGCGACAACTCGCTCGCCGGCCTCGTAATCGCCGATGAAAATGAAAGCCCACGCGGATGTCGTGCGGACATTGACGTGTTACGGCTCGAGCTCAATGCCTCGGGCAGTCACATCGAGCGCTTCCCGGGTCCGTCCAAGGAAACCGAGACACAGCCCAAGCCAGTTCCAGCCTTCCGCCGACTTGGGGTTTCGCTCAATGGCGAGACGGCAATACGCCTCCTGCCGCGCCGTGTTCCAGCCATAGTAGTGTTCGAGAATGGCCCGCGAGAGCGGTACACCAGCGAAATCGGGAGCAATCCGTTCCGCCTCGGCGACTGCGGCCCCCGCGCGGGCCCACGCCTCCCAAGAGGAAATACCGCCGTAGTAGCCGCGAATCGCCCAGCCGTCGGCGAGAGACGTATGAGCATCGACGAAATCGGCGTCGCGATCGACCGCAGACTGGAACTCAACGATGGCTTCAGTGGCATGGCGCATGCTCAGCAGATATCGCCCCTTCAGGTAGTGGTCGTACGCCTCCACGCTGTCTGTTTTGCCTGAGCCGCTGGTTCCTTCCGGCTGTACGAGGCGCAGCTTGAAGGTCGACGCGATTGCCTGCGCGATTTCATCCTGAACTGCAAAGACATCGGCGAGATCGCGATCCCAGCGATCCGACCACACCTGGAAACCGTTTTCGACATTGATCAACTGTGCCGATACGCGAAGCCGCGATCCGACTTGCCGAACGCTTCCCTCCATCACCATTGCCACTCCGAGCTCGCGTCCCACTTTCCGAATGTCATCCTGGCGGCCCTTGAACGCAAACGACGAGGTACGCGCGGCGACGTGGAGGGTGGGGATGTTGGATATCGAGTTGATGATCTCCTCGGTCATTCCATCCGTGAAGTACTCGGTTTCCACGGTCGGACCGATGTTTCGAAAAGGGAGAACGGCGATTGAGGTTTCACCGGTGCGGCCCGCCGAGTCAGGCCGCGGAGTGGGCCGCGAGGGAAGTTCTACGGAGGCTGCAGCAGTGCCGCGCATTGCCAGCCGCAGAGCGAAAGCAAGGTCTCCAGAGGATCGGAATCGCTCGTCGCGATTCTTCTCCAGACAGTGAGCGAGAATATCTTCGATTTCCGGCGGAACGCTTCTTCCGCATGCCACCAAGGACTTTGGTTCCTCGCGGAGGATAGCCACGATCGAGTCTGCGTATGTCGTTCGCGCGAACGCCGGCTTTCCGGCCAACATCTCGTAGAAGACGACGCCGAAGGAGAAGATGTCCGACCGATGATCGGCCGTTACGCCGCGCGCCTGCTCCGGGGAAAGATATCCGACTGTCCCGAGAACCGTACCCGGCATCGTCCGAGCCGCGGTGCTTTCGTCAGCGCGTTTCGAGAGTTCTCCCTCCTCCTGTCGCGCCAGTCCGAAGTCGAGGATCTTCACCACGCCATCGCGCGTAATGAATATGTTCTCCGGCTTCAGATCTCTGTGGACGATGCCCCGCTCGTGTGCGGCAGCAAGTCCCTGCACGATCTGATGCGCCCACTCCAGCGCGCGACCGAGCGTCAGACCCTCAGCGAGGCGGCCGCGCAGCGTGGATCCTTCGAGGAGCTCCATAACCGCGTACACAACACCGCCGTCGTTTCCGAAATCATGAATGGCGAGGATGTTGGGGTGCGACAGCGCCGCCACCGCCCTCGCCTCGCGCTCGAAGCGGGCCAGCGCGCTCTGTGTGTTCGCCATGACCTCGGGAAGAACTTTGACGGCCACATCGCGGTGAAGACGATGATCCCGGGCGCGCCAGACCTCCCCCATGCCGCCCGCGCCCAAGGGAGTGAGGATCTCGTAAGGCCCTAGACGGGTTCCGGTCGTAACCACATCACAGATCATACCGGCCCCTCTGGTGATCGGCACGACGGTCGTATTCTCGCCACCCTTCCGCTGACTGCGCCGATCAGGTTTGTTCGGATCGCGCTGCCTACGATTGATCACGCGGCCGCTCAGCGAGCACAGCGGTTCGAACTTCGTACCTGTCTCCCAGCCACGGTTCTTCTGCTCTCGACAGAGTGGTCGAGCGGTTCCCCGGAGCGCGCCGAGTGAGGCCCGCCGTCCATCAGTGGCTGGCGGAGCCGGTCCGTCGGAAGCGTGTCGCACTGCCGAGTGCAGAGGCAACCACGGTGACCTCGTCCACGAATGCTTTGACAGCCTCAGGCTTGATCTTACGGCCGCTGCGATAGACCACAACGTATTCGCCGTCGCCTTCGATGGTTTGACCGAAGTCATCCCGGAGACTCTCGAAGAAATTCAGCACGCAGGGGTCGAAGAGGTTACGGACAGCGGTCTCGTCGTCGCCGCGCAGCCGGAAGCGTTTGGAAAAGGTGGGGTGGCTCGCGAAGTCGAGATCCTGACCTCCCGCCTTGAGGAAGCCCTCGGCTGAGAGCTCGAACACCGGAAACGCGCGACCACGGAAGCGGAAGACCGCCACCGTTTGTGACACCGAAGAGGACGTCCCGGGGTCGATCCGCCTGGTGTCGTAGGTGTAGTCGAACACGAGTGCCTCCGCTCCTGCCAGAGGTCCTGCCATCACGTTACGCGCCCTCGGCTGGTCAACGTTCTGGAACAGCGTCAGTCGGCGGAGCCCGCTCTGCTCCAGGCCATAGCGCGACCTCGACGGCGCGACTCGGTCCGACACCGCCTGCTGGACTGCCAGCGGAGCTCGCATCTCCGTCATGAGCTGTTTGAGCTCGGCCTTTTCGACCTCGAAGTCGCTGGGATCGAAAATGGCGCGCATCGAGTTCTCGTCGCCCACCGTGGCGAACTCGAGCCCCAGCTCGCCCGACACGCGTCGCAACGTCTTCATGCGGCGTTTGGCGCCGAGGATAGCACCAGCGATCATCAGCACCACGATGGCCAGAAACGGGAGCAGCAGGCGCCACGGATTCTGATCCATCCCACCTTCGAAGACCGCCCAAAGAAACACTAGAATCACCGGCAAGGCGAGCAGAGCGCCGCGGTTGAGAGCGGGCGTTTGTCTCTTCTCCATCGGTGTCCTCCGATCTGAAAGGGAAATCGCTTCTAAGCGACCTAACGCTCGGAGCCGCGATTCGCGGGAATGCGGCGTACTTCGGGATTCTACCGCTGTCAATCAGAAAGCGTCCGATAGCACGCCGGAGCTCTCTGGACTCAAGTAGAGGAGCGGCTGATCGGTTCGAACTTCGTCCAATCCTCCCACCCACAGGGCACGGCGCGCTGCGTAGGTTCTCAAAGACCGTTTGTGCGCCGGCTCCCTCCAAGTTTTCGACTGGTCTGATCGCGGTTGACGGTACGTCGGCAACGTGGTCTCTGCGCAAACCGTTCGCCTGACGTCGCTCGGCTGACCCTTTCAGAAGTGTCACAGTTCGCGGCGAATGGCATCATGCAGGCGAATGAGGGATTCGGATGAATCGTGAGGCAGAACAGCGGCTGGTGGAGCGTCGCGATCGAGGAGTGATCCGCCATGCGAGCTCGGTCTACGGCGCCTCACTCGAGGGGGTTCCTCTCACCGTCTATCTTTCGGACACGGGAAGCGCCGAGATCGTCGTTCTCGCTTCCATCCATGGCGACGAGCCTGAGACGACGGTCGTCGTTTCAGAAGCGCTCCGATGCCTCCCGCAAGGCGATCTGCGCGCTGCAGTGATTCTCTGCGGCAACCCAGACGGAATGCTGCGCGGAACGCGCGGCAACGGCAGGGGCGTGGATCTGAACCGCAACTTTCCAACCCCCAATTGGAGTCCCGATGCGGTGCACTACAAAACTCGCGCAAACGATGCCCGCGACATCGCGCTGAGTCCTGGATCGCAACCGGCGTCTGAACCGGAAACGACCGCACTTCTCTCTCTGCTGGAGCGGTTGAATCCGCGCGCCGTCGTCAGCCTCCATACAGCGCTGGCCTGCATCGACGATGCTGGCGGATCGCACCTCGGCCGTCAGCTCGCTGCGCGCTGCGCGCTCCCTTTCCTGACGGAGATCGGCTACCCGACGCCCGGGTCGTTGGGCACATGGGGGACTGAACAGGGATTGACACTCGTGACGTGGGAGCTGGAGGCGGCGTCGCTCTACGACCTCAAGGATCGTCACGTTCCGATCCTGATCGACCTCATGACCGGGCGGATCGAGC
>JANMSA010001087.1:0-3308 GCA_031388865.1 Acidobacteriota bacterium
CCCGCGATGAGCGCGATCACGCCGGTGGTCTGCAACAACAGCCTGCGCTGTTCTGGCCACGCGTCGTCGGGACCTTTTCTGGAAACGAGCGAGTACGACACAGCGCTCACCGCTGTGGGGATGATCTGGATCGCGCTGAGAAGCTGCACCGCAAGCTGGAAGTATGCAGTCTCCTCCGGTGCGCGATAGTGATTGAGGATCAGCACATTTGCCTGTGTGAACAGATAGGTTCCGACCGCATTGAGGTGCAGTTTGAATCCGCCGCTGAGGAGTTCCCCCGTGACCGCCCGGTCCACCCGCGGTTTGCCGGCCTGCCGCAGGATCGCCGAAAGCGCCCATCCCGCGGTGAGCCCCTGTGCGATTGCCATGGAGAGGATCGCGCCACGCACGCCGAAACGGAGAACGGCGACCGCAAGAAACGTCAACGCCAGTGCAGCGGTAGCGCCCACCATCTGGGAGACGTTGACGACCGGCAGGTGCCCGAGTGCGACCAGGATGCTGTTGCCGTTCTCGGCCCAGAGCAGGATCGGCAGTGCAAGGAAAGCGATCGACAACGTCACTGCGTCCAGATGGTGAAAGACTCGTCCACCCGTGACGCCATACATCGTCGCGGCGATCGTCCACTCGATCGCGGCAACCACTGCCACGATCACGAGAGCGGACCCCAGCACCGGCTCGAGCCAGTGCTTCTTCGTCTTTGACGACGCAATGTAGATGATCACTTGCGAGAGGCTGAGGTTCCCGATCGTTGCGAACAGCGCAACCCACCCCACCGCCGCCACATACACTCCGCGACCGTCCGGCCCGAGAGCACGGGCCGTAATGACGGTCGTCCCCAGCGAGACGAGCAACCAGTAGAGACGCGAACCGCTGGTCAACGCGATGAGGGACCAGGTCTCACGCACGTTTCACCGGGGCGTTCTCGAAGACCGCAGGCCCGGGCGTGGCGCGCTGACGACGCGCCTTCTGCGCCCGTCCACTCAACCTGTCTTCGTCGTTCGTCATCATCGGGAAGCGCGCATCGCGCCCGAAATGCATCCTAACCCGGAGTTCCGGGCTGCCGTAATGGACTCTCACTGGTCAATCTGCTAGAAGGCCAACGGTGAATCCGAAACTCATCATCTGGGGCGCTTCCGGCCACGCTCGCGTCGTCGCGGACATCGTCCGCGTCAGCGGAAGCCATGACATCGCCGGGTTCGTCGATGACGTTCATCCTGAGCGCGCCGGCGCGGAGTTCGAGGGCGCGAACATCATCGGGGGACAGCAAGCACTCCAGGAACAGCTTGCGGCCGGCGTGACCGACGTGATCATCGCCTTCGGGGATTGTGACGGCAGACTGGCCGCCGCCATCATCGCCCGCAGCCTCGGATTCACACTTGCCTCCGCCATTCATCCGAGCGCGGTCATCGCGTCCAGCGCGCGCATTGGAGCCGGCACGGTCGTCGCCGCGAACGTAGTCGTCAATCCGGGCGCCGCGATCGGGGAGAACGTGATCCTCAACACGGGTTGCAGCGTCGACCACGACTGCATCCTCGGGGACGGCGCACATATCTCTCCCGGTGCAAGGCTGGGCGGCACGGTCCGGATCGGCGCCGCCGCCTGGATCGGAATCGGCGCAGTCATTGCTGACCGCCGGTTGGTGGGCGCCAGAACAGTCATCGGTGCCGGGGCTGTCGTGATCCGGGACATTCCACCGGCGGTCGTGGCGTACGGCGTACCTGCTCGCGTCATGAGGAGGCGCGCGTGACGGACGTTCGTCTGCAGCGAAACTCGACTGAGAAGCTCTATGTCGGGCGGCCGAACATCGGCAACCGGGAGCGGCTCATGGAGCGCATCAGCGACCTCCTCGACCGCAGGTGGCTGACCAATGGCGGCCCCTACGTCCTCGAGCTCGAGGAAAGGCTGGCCCGCCATCTCGGCGTCCAGCATGTGGTTGCGATGTGCAATGCCACAGTGGCCCTCGAGATCGCCATCAAAGCGCTGGGCCTGACCGGAGAGGTGATCGTTCCCTCGTTTACGTTCGTCGCCACCGCGCATGCTCTCCAATGGCAGGAGACGACGCCGGTCTTCGCCGACATCGACCCGCGCACGCATATGCTCGATCCGCGGCAGGTCGCCGCGCACATCACTCCGCGCACGACCGGCATCATCGGCGTGCATCTCTGGGGACAGACGTGCGACGTCGAAGGACTGCAGACGGTCGCCGACCAGCACGGGTTGAAGCTGCTCCTCGACGCGGCGCATGCGTTTGGCTGCACGCGCGGCGGGAAGTACGTCGGGGGGTTCGGGTCGGCCGAGGTGTTCAGCTTTCATGCAACGAAGTTCTTCAATTCCTTCGAAGGGGGCGCCGTGGCTACGAACGACGCCGAGCTCGCGAGGAGCATGCGGCTCATGAAGAATTTCGGGTTCGATGGTTACGACAATGTCACGTCCATCGGAACCAACGGCAAGATGAGTGAGGTTTCGGCGGCGATGGCGCTCACCAGTCTGGAGAGCGTCGACGAATTCATCGAAGTGAATCACGGACACTACCAGCGCTACCGCGCTGGCTTGTCTGGAATCGCGCAGGCTCGACTTCTCGAGTACGACGACCGCGAGCGTTCGAACTATCAGTACATCGTGGTGGAGATAGACAACGCCGCGTCGCCGATGTCCCGGGACGAGATCGTCGCCGGCCTGATCGAGCACAACGTGTTTGCCCGACGCTATTTCTATCCCGGCTGCCACAGAATGGAGCCATACCGATCGCTGTTTCCCCACAGTGGCCTGCTCCTGCCGGAAACGGAAAAGCTCGTGAAGAAGACGCTCGTACTCCCGACGGGAACCGCCGTGACGGAGGCCGATATCGACTTCGTCTGTCGCTACATCCGCGGCGCGGTCACAGGAAACTTCGAGTGAACAGCCCGGCAGTGAGCGTCTGCATGATTACGTTCAATCAGGCTGCCTACATCGAGCAGGCTGTGCTCAGCGCGATCGAGCAGGAGACGACGTTCGACTGCGAGATCGTCCTCGGCGACGACTGTTCGACGGACGACACTCATCGGATCCTCGCCAGTCTCGCGCAGCGTCACCCGCGCATCCGCCTCCTGCCGCGCGAGCGCAACCTGGGAATCAACCGCAATCTGGCATCGACACTCTCGGAGTGCCGCGGAGCGTACGTAGCCCTCCTGGAAGGAGATGACTACTGGACGGACCGAACCAAACTGCAGCGTCAATACGAATTTCTCGAATCTCATCCGGATCACGCCATCTGCTTTCACTCCGCCCGGGTCCGGCAGGACGGACAAAAAGAGATCAAGATCCCTCGC
>JANMSA010001092.1:0-10464 GCA_031388865.1 Acidobacteriota bacterium
GAATGAGGTCGCACCCACCTACGACCAGCTTCTAACAACAAAGCCTGTTTCTGAGGAGTGACGCGGTAAGAACTGTCATCCCGAGCGTGAGTCGAGGGACCTGGGGGACGGGGGGGGCACGAAGCTCACGCCTTGTACCCCGCCCACCCAGGTCCCTCGACTCACGCTCGGGATGACAGTTCTTACCGCGTCACTCCTCAGAAACAGGCTTTGTTGTTAGAAGCTGGTCGTAGGTGGGTGCGAATCATTCTTTCCGCTCGAACTGCGTCGACGGTCTGGCGATCTCGCGGAGGCGCGCCAAGCCGAACATCTTCGGCATCTCGCTGCTGTCGAGAATCGCTGACGCGGCCATCTCGCCCACCGCGGGCGAGAGCTTGAAGCCGTGGCCGGAGCCGCCGCCGAGGATCCAGACGTTCTTCGCCTGAGGGTGGTGGTCGATGACCAGATGACCGTCCGGGCTGTTCTCGTACTGGCAGACTTCCGCCTTCAGCAGCGGTGCCTGCGCGAGCTCCGGAAATCTCTCCGCGAGGAGAGAGCGCGCGCGGGTGATGCCGGACGCTGAAGGCGCTCGGTCGCCGCTCGTCGGATCGAAGGGCTCACCTCGCGTGTCGTCGGCGATCTTGAAGCCGCGGCCGTCGATGTCGGGGATGCCGTAAAAGATCCGCTCACCGAAGTCGATCCACACGGGGAACTGTCCGGGCAGATAGCGTTGCGAGCCCCGCGGCGTTCCGAAGTAGTAGACCTCCTGGCGAGTCGGGCGGATGGCGTCGCCGACGACGTCCGGGAAAACGCGCCCCAGCCAGGGGCCGCAAGCAAAAACAAACGCGTCCGCTTCGATGCGCGATCCGTCAGCAAGGTGGATCGCTGCTAGCGCACCGGTGGCGATGGCAGGAGGTTCGACATGCCCCGTGCGGTACGTCCCACCCGCCTTCACGAATGCATCTCGTATCGCGATGCACGCCTGACGCGCCGACAGCGCGCCCGCTCTACGCTCGAGCCAGACCGACGTCACCTTGTCGAAACGAATTTGCGGATAACGCCGGGCCGCCTCCTCCAGGGTGAGGGGATCGACAGGAAAGCCCAGCTCTTTCAGGATCGGAACCGACGAGCGCACGTACGCGTCGTCACGACGATGCAGCCAGAGCGCACCCGTCTCGACGTATAAGGAGGGGTCGAGGTCTTCCCACAACTCGTATGCGCGCTTCACCATCTCCACGTACACGCGGTCGGGACCGTAGATGGCGCGGATGACGCGACTCTCCCCTCCGGAGCTCGACCGAGGATTGCCGGGACCCCACGCGTCGACCAGAACCACGTCGGCGCCGCGCCGCCGCAGCTGCAGCGCAGTCCATCCGCCGAAGGCGCCTGCGCCGATGACGGCAACGCGCAGCCGCGGTGCGGCTGCGCGTTGCAGGGAGTCGAGCCGGGCCGCGACCGGAAGCGCCGCGACCCCGCTCATGAACGTCCGTCTCGAAAGCGACATCCCCGCGTTAGAAGTTCACGCGGGTGCTGATGCCGATCGTACGCGGCTGATTGGTCAGGTAACCCACACGCGCGCGTGTTCCGCGCTCCTGATCGAGTGCAAGAAGCGCCGTCTCATCGGTGATGTTGTTGATGAACAATGCGGTATCCCAGCGATTGCGCAGCAGGCCGAAACGCAGATTCACGAGATCGTATGCAGGCAGCTCAGGATCGAAGGCGAACGTGCTCTGCGTGAACGGACCGCCGATGCCGACCGGCCCGAACGAACTGAGGTTGACGGTTCCGAAGCCAGGAGCCTGGTCGCCAATCTGCGTGAAGCGCGAGCCGACGTGCTGATAGACGCCGGTCATATAGCCGACGTGCGCACCGAACGGCCGGCGAAGCGTTGCGGCCGCCGCCATCTGAAACTTCGGCACGCTGGGCAGGCGGTTGCCGTCCTCGATGCCCGCGACGATCTGGCCGCCCGGCGAACGGACGCTCGACGTCAGCTTGGAGTCGTTGAAGCTGCCGGAGATGGCGAAGTCGAAGTTGTCCGTCGGCGCCAGCTCGAACTCCGCCTCGATGCCAGTGGTCTGCGCCTCCGGAACGTTGAAGATGATGCGTGAAGAGCAGGAACCCGCTGTGACCGTGGCCTGCAGATTCTCGATGTCCATCCTGTACGCCGAGGCGTTGAAGGTACCGCGACCTCCGCCCACCGAGGTCTTCACGCCCACCTCGTAATTCCAGAGCGTTTCGTCTTCCCACGTGGAACGGCCGCCGTAGAGCGCCAGATCGGGCGCCGTGCACAGAGGGAGGTTGAGCGGGTCATTGATTCCACCGAGGCGGAACCCCTTGGAGATCTGGCCGTTCAGGCGCGTGGTGTCGCTCAGCTTGAAGCTGGCAATGACGCGCGGGACGAAACCGTCGGCGCCAATGCTGCCGACGCTGTCGTTCGGATCAGAGAAGATCCCGTCGAACACCTGCTTGCGGTTCTCTTCGAAGTCGTAGAAACGAAGGCCCCCGGTTACGTCGAAACGGTCACTGACCGACCAGGTCGCCTCCCCGAAGATCGCCAGCTGCTTGTAGTCGTAATGCAGATCGGATTTGTACAGCTCGTCCTTTCTGGCCAGTTTGGTGCCGGCTGTGGAAAGGTTGCTCAGAGGGCCGCACTTGGCCGGCGTCCCCCTGCACCCGTCCTCGAAGCCGAGCACCTTCAGATTCTGCTGGTAGTCGCGGGTGGTGTCGCTGTAGAAGCCGCCTGTGACCCACTGCAGAGCCCCCCTCTCTCCGGAGAGACGCAGTTCCTGTGTGAAGCCCTGCGCCTGCGTGGCGTCGTCCAGCGGCGCGTCGATCGTGTAGACGCTTGCAGGAGCGCCAAAAGAGCCGCCGGTGATGCTGGCGGTCAGGGCGGTGGCGTCGCGCACCACGAGTACGTCGCGGTCTGTGAACGATGTGGCGGACGTAAACGTCAGGGAGTCGCTGAAATCGTAGGCGATGTTCAGATCACCGAGAAGGAAGTCGTCGCTGAAGGGCTCTTCGATCTGTGTGAACTGACGGCGATCGCTGAGGTCGGCCTTGGGACGGCTGGTGGTGAAGGGATTTCCCAGGATGTTGTAGGCGTCGATCCGGTTCCAGCCGTCCATTCGCACCTGCTGGTAGAGCAGGCGTGGCGTGATGCTCAGGCGGTCGCTGGGCTTGAAGAGGAATGCTGCGCGGGCACCCGCGCGGTTGCCGCCGTTGACGTCCTCGTTGACGCTCAGGCCGGGCTGTACGGCATCCATGAACCCGCCGTACTGAGTGTAGTAGGCCGCGATCCGGAACGCAGCCTTCTCTCCGATGGGAACGTTCACTGCCGCTTTCGCGCTCCCGCCGATGCCGCCGTCACCGATCGAGCTCAGACTCAGCTCGCCGACCTGCGTCGACAGCCCGAGCCTGGGCTGATTGCTGATGTATCGCACCGTGCCCGACAGCGACCCGGAGCCGAACAGTGTGCCCTGCGGCCCGCGGAGGATCTCGACGCGTGACAGATCGAAGAGATCGATGTCCGGTGTGAAGAGGGACATCGAGATCACGGACTCGTCGAGATAGGTGCCAACCTGTTCCTTCACACCAGGCTGATCGCGCACGATCTGACCAGCGGAGACACCGCGCATCGCCACCTGGCTCTGTCCCGGTCCGAGATTCTGCACCGTGAACCCGGCGACATTGGCCGACACGTCTTCGATGGTCTCCGCACCCACATCGCGCAGCTGCTGTTCGCTCGGAGCGGCGACGGACATCGGAACGTCCTGCACCGTCTCCTCACGTTTGCGGGCCGTGACCACCATCTCTTCCGCCAACTTCTGCCGGTCTTCCGCAGTGGGCTCAGGTTCAACAGGTTTGGGAGGATCTTGCGCGAACGCGACTGGAACAGCGATCGTCAGCACAAGGGCACGCAGCAGAGTCGCCAGGATCTTCATTTTCAGCCTCCGGTTTCGGGGAACAGATTGAACTAGTCGTGGAGGCATTCTCCGCGAACTCAGCATTAAGGGTCAAGCCAACGCTGCGCTACACTCAGGCGCATGCACAAGTTCATCATCGCGTCAGCTGCGCTCGCGCTTTGCGTCACCGGCTGCCGTTCGGTCCAGGAGCAACGGGATCACCAGCTGTCGAGAGTCGCCAAGGACTGGTGTCTGACCATTCGCGCAAGTCAGGTGCTTCCGGTCTATCCGCTCACCGAGGATCTGCAGGTCGGGGATGTGTTCCTCGTTTCGTCGCCGCTGGAAGAAGAGGTTCGCGACCTCGAGATCGACGGCTTCCTCCCGCTCGACAACGTCATCGCACGCGTGCAGCCGACCGGCTGGCAGCAGTTCTACAACGGCTCGTACGGAATCGCGGAGTCGAGCGTCATCCCCCGACAGTGGCAGTTCCCGGCTCCCCCGCCGCCCGGGGCACCACTGACCGCGTGGAGTAGCGCGCCTGGCGCAGCCTTCCCGTCGTACACCTTCCAGGTCAAAGAAGGGATGGGAGCGACGCTGGCCATTCCGATCCAGGCGATCCCTGTGGGTCTGAGCCTGCTGCAGACGGGAGACGCCTACGGAACGGTCAACATCGCCAACGCCTCGACGTACGGGTTGCCAATCACCGTGCTCTCCCCGCAGATCGACGCCTGGGCGGCCGAGAATCAAACGTTTCTTGCCCAGTACGGTCCTCGTATGACAGAAGACAGGAAGGGACGCCAATCGACCGAGAGCCACTACGTCCGCGTCGTATATCGCGTGTATGTGGCCGGCGGCGTGAACGTATCGCTGATGAACAACGCCGCGCGCGGCGGCCGGGTCGACGCAGGCGCATCGAAACCGATCTCCCTTTTCGATGCCGGCAGTACGACCGAAGCGGCGGATGCGGCGAAAAGCTACGCCTCGGTCATCAGCTCGCTCTCGCAAAGTGTCGCCGCAGCCACTCCCGGCGGCAATGTGACCATCGCCTCGGCATCGAGCCGCGGCGTGGCGATGAACGAGACGTTCCCGCGTCCGCTCGTAGTGGGCTACCTTGCCTTCGACCGCGCCATCAGCCCGGCAGGCCACCTGGGCCCACCACTGCCGACGCACGCACGTGTGACCGGCCAAACCGTGGGCGCGACGACCGCAGCGTACGGCACGGACGCGAACTCGGACAGACTGCGGGCCTGGCTCACGACGGAGAATCGAGTCCGACTCACGGAATGGCTGGCGAAGAACGCGGCCAGTACCGGCATCGCGACATTTCTCAATGGAAATCAATACGAGCTGCTGCGCGCGAAGGCCGTGCAGGAGCTGGAGGTCGGACAATGAGCTCCATTACAGGCGTACCACCCGGTGAAGTCGGAGCCGTCGTACAGGACTTCGTCAACGACGGCGCGGAGCGCATCGTCGTTGAGCTGAGCGAGGACGGCACGTACACGATTTCAGAGGGGTAGTCGTGTGGGCACGTGTTACGGCTCGCACGCGCCATGGTTGCATACGCCCCTGGCAGCGTAGAATTCGCACACACATGGGCCGATGTTTCCAGCTCTCGAGGTGGCCTGCTCCGAATCGCATGCAAGCGCAGACAACTGGACAACCTGGAACGACACCAACGCCGAGGAGAACCACTGGATGCCTGAAGCCCGCCACGTGGAGCCGCATCGCGGTGATGTTCTGTTGCTCGTCGGGACGCTGAAGGGTGCCTTCCTCCTTCGATCGGATTCACGGCGCGGGTCGTGGGAGTTGGGTGGACCCTATTTTGCGGGTAGCGCGGTCTACGCAATGGCCTATGACGGCCGCGCCGGCCGCCAGCGCATCTGGGCCGGCCCGGCCAGCATGCACTGGGGCGCGCTCTTGCGCTCCAGCGATGACTTCGGGCAGACCTGGACGAACCCCGAAGAGGCGAATGTGAAGTTCCCTCCGGCCACCGAGACATCGCTGAACAACATCTGGCAGATCACTGCCGGGCGCAATGAGGAACCGGACACGCTCTATTGCGGCGTGGAGCCGGCGGCGCTGTTCGTTTCCAGAGATGCCGGCGCGACCTGGGCTCTCACGGAAGGACTCTGGAATCACCCGCAGCGCCCGAAATGGCAGCCTGGCGGGGGCGGACTGTGTCTGCACACGATTCTTCTCGATCCCGCGAGCGCGGATCGCATCCGCATCGCAGTTTCCACCGCTGGCATGTACGCGACCGAAGATGCGGGACTGACATGGCGTCCGTCCAACGCCGGGGTCCGCGCGCAGTTCCTGCCCGACAAGTATCCAGAGTTCGGCCAGTGCGTCCATAAGGTCGTGCAGTCGAGGCGCAGGCCTGAGCGCATGTACCTGCAGAACCACTGGGGGCTTTACCGCAGCGACGATCGCGGAGAATCGTGGACGGATATCGCCAACGGGGTTCCGTCCGACTTTGGCTTTGCCATGACCATCAAACCCGACGATCCCGACACGGCGTGGATCGTGCCGCTGGAGTCGGATGAGTTCCGCTGCACCCCTGAGGGGAAGCTGCGCGTGTATCGCACCCGGGATGGGGGCGCGACCTGGGAGCCGCTCGCAAACGGATTGCCTCAGCGCGACGCGTACGAGACCGTGCTCCGTGACGGGATGGCGGTGGATCCTCTCGCTCCCGCTGGTGTGTATTTCGGCACACGCAGTGGAAAACTATTCGCGTCGGCGGACGAGGGGCAGCTTTGGACGGCCATCGCCGACGGACTGCCCGCGGTCGTCTCCGTGAAGGCAGTGCGGATCTGATGGCGTTTGTGTTCATGATTCCCGGACCGCTGCGTGAGCTCGCCGGAGGCCTGGGCGAAGTGCCCATTGAAGGCGCGGCCGCATCGGTATCGGATGCGCTGACGCTGCTCTGGGCCCGCTATCCCGGAGTGCGGGACCGCGTGCTCACCGAGCGGGGCGACGTGCGCCCGCACGTCCACATCTTCGTGGATGGCGAGAGCATTCGCGACTCCGGCGGCCTCACCGGTTCCGTGCGGGACGGCGCGGAGATCTTCATTCTTCCTGCGCTGAGTGGGGGCTAGTGTCGCCGTCTTCGCGGCGGTATCGGTTGTCGGTTGTCAGTTGTCCGAGGCTTGTCGCCTGGACGGCATTCGTCGCGAGGGCTGCTCACACGCCAGCCCACCTAAGCCCGCCTAAGCCTCGCCTAAGCCGCGATCTTGTGCATGTGCGGACCTTTGCCCCCATGGACGTCCAGGCGCAAAACCGCAGACAACTGACAACTGACAACCGATAACTACCGGCGAAGCGCGGCGCGAAGACGGTGGATGTGAGACCATCCGCCGCTATGGCATTTTCTTCATTTGGACTCCACCCCGACCTCCTGCGCGGGGTCAAAGAACTGGGCTTTCTGCGGCCCACCCCCATCCAGACCGATGCGATTCCGCCCGCCGTCGCCGGTAAAGACGTACTCGCCTGCGCGATGACGGGCAGCGGCAAGAGCGCTGCGTTCCTTCTGCCCATTCTCAATCGCCTGATCGCGAAGAAGCGCGGAACGACCCGCGCGCTCATCCTGACGCCCACTCGCGAGCTCGCGGCGCAGATCGACGAACATCTGCGCGACCTCGCCGTGCATACGCCCCTTTCGGGTGCAGCGATTTATGGCGGTGTGGGCATGGGTCCGCAGGAGCACGCTTTCCGCAGCGGAGTGGATGTGCTCGTGGCCACTCCAGGCCGCCTCCTCGATCATTTCCAGTATGGCTACGCGAAGCTCGAGGGGCTGGAGATTCTCGTCCTCGACGAAGCGGATCGCATGCTGGACATGGGCTTCCTCCCCGACATCCGGCGCGTGCTGCGCCATCTGCCTGCGAAACGGCAGACGCTCTTCTTCTCCGCCACGATGCCGCAGGCCATCGTCACGTTGTCTGGCGAGATGCTGAAGAACCCCGCCACGATCTCGATCGAGCGCAAGTCGGCGCCGGCCACGGGGATCACCCAGTCGGTGTTTCCTGTCACGCAGGACGTCAAGCTGCCGCTCCTGGCTGCCCTGCTCGAGCGCGGCGAGATTCAGAACGCGATCGTCTTCACGCGCACGAAGCATCGTGCGAACCGCGTTTTCGAACAGCTCGAGCGATACAAGGTGAAAGTGGCGCGCATCCATGGGAATCGCAGCCAGGCCGCACGCACCGAAGCGCTGGCGGGCTTCAAGGGCGGTAAGTACCGCATCCTCGTGGCCACCGATATCGCCGCGCGGGGCATCGACGTGGAGGCGCTCTCACACGTCGTGAATTTCGATGTGCCGAACATGCCGGAGGATTACATCCATCGCGTGGGACGAACGGCACGCGCGGAGATGACCGGCGACGCGATCACCTTCGTCTCGCCGGAGGAGGAAAATGACCTCCGCGCCATTGAGCGCGCGATCAGCAAACGCCTGCCGCGCGTTACCCTGCCCGATTTCAACTACTCGCAAAAGCCCTCGGAGAAGCTGGAGATCCCGATTCAGGAACGGATCGCCGCGATCCGCGCGCGAAAGGCCGATGACCGGGCGCGCTCGAAGGCGAAAGCTGAGCGACGCGGCGCGCCCGCGGCAACTCCGTCGCGCGCACCTTCACGGGGAGCGTCGAGCAACAGGGCCCGACCCGCGGCCCCGTCGCAGCGGTCACGCCCGGCAGCGCCCGCTGGAAGCCGTCCCAGCACGGGCGGCAAGCCTCCCTCGCGCCGGCGGCCGTGAGTGGTCGGTTGCGGGGTTGTCGTGCCGGCTTGTTGTCAGTTGTCGGTTGTCGGTTGTCGGTGAGTCCACGCCCTGGCTGGCATGCACGCGCAACCGCGACCACAGCTGGGCCGCTGACGGCGAAAGTCTGAAGTCGTAGAGTCTCAGAGGTTGCCAAGTCGCGTCCGTCAAATGGCTCGGCGCAGTCAACTGACAACTGACAACCAACCGACAACTGAGAACCAACTCCTACTGAATCAGAACATCCACATGCAGACAGCGACCGTCGCAATCGCGGCGACGAAGTCGCCGATGAGCGCGGCAGGCACTGCGTGACGCGTCTTCTTCACGCTCACTGCGCCAAAGTACACGGCCAGCACGTAGAACGTGGTCTCCGAGCTCCCGTACATCGTCGCGGCCATTCGGCCGATGAGCGAGTCTGGTCCGTTCGTCTTGATGATGTCGGTCGCGAAGGCCAGCGATCCGCTGCCGGTCAGTGTGCGGAGAATGGCCAGCGGCATGAGCTCCGTGGGGAATCCGGTCGCGTTCATGAGAGGGCGCAGCGCGCCCGTCAACAGTTCCATCGCGCCCGATCCGCGGAACATTCCGATGGCCACCAGGATGCCGACCAGGAACGGGATGATCTTCACGGCCACCTCGAAGCCTTCCTTCGCACCGTCGACGAAAACGTCGTAGACCTTCACTTTGCGGATCATCCCGACCAGCGGGATGAACACCAGCAGCACAGGAATGGCCCAGACGGAGATCGCATCGAGCACCGGGCGGATCACTGGGCCACCTCCGTCACGGTGACCGGTACCGGGTCCGGCTCGCGCCGGTAGAAGCGCTGCAGCACTTTCGCCGCGAGTACGGCCGCGATGCTGCCGATGAAGGTGGCGATGATCGACGGAGCGATGATTGCGGTCGGGTTTATGGCCCCAGCAGCGACGAGCACCCCGATCATGGTGGTAGGGATGAGTTGTACGCCCGCGGTGTTCAGCGCCATGAACGTGACCATTGGATTGCTCGCTGTGTCCTTCCGGTCGTTCAAGGTCTGCAGCTCTTCCATCGCCTTGATGCCGAATGGCGTGGCCGCGTTGTTCAGTCCGAGCATGTTTGCCGCGACCGACATCACGATCGCACCCGCCGCAGGATGCCCGGGCGGCACCTCGGGGAAGATCCAACGCAGGACGGGCCGCAGCAGCCGGCCGAGCGAGGACACCAGCCCCGCCGCCTCCGCGACACGCATGATTCCCAGCCAGAGCGTGAGGATTCCGATGAGTCCGATCGCGATCTCCACAGCCGTCTTCGCGGAGTCGAGCGCGCCCTTCGTCACCGCGTCCGCCGTGCCGTTGAACGCGGCTACGACGAGCGCGATGGCCATCAGTCCGAACCAGATGTAGTTCAACATGAGCTCGATGATAAGGTGACCGCACCCTCGGATGCTGCGTCTCGCTGTGCTTCTCGCTGTGGTGATGCCCGGTGCGGCGGGTCTGACCGTCGGTCTCGCAAAGGGCCGGCGCTACACGTTGACTCCCCCGCGCGAGTCACCACCGGCTGCGGATTCCGTGTGGCTCCAGACAGCGGAGCCCGCACCGCTCTACGAGACGCGGTGTCCTCGCAGACACGTGTTGCAAACGACCCCGCAACGTTGCTGCGGGAGCTCAACGCCACGCTGCCGCGCAGAAAACCGCCGCTGGAGGCGGCGCGTAGGGTAGCCGGTGGCGCTAGCAGAGCGAGCGACCATCGGATTCGAATCGTGATGAAAATCCGACCCCGGCAGGGGTCGCGTACGTTTGTCATGCGCGCGCGCTTCACCATCTACGCGACCCCTGCCAGGGTCGAAATGCGTGGACGGTG
>JANMSA010001104.1:0-3475 GCA_031388865.1 Acidobacteriota bacterium
GCGAGGGAGTCACCTGTCGGGTCGACACCGGCCGTGCTCTCGTTGAGGCCGGCCTGCATCCAGCGACCGGCGGATCCGGTGCCGCGGCCTGTTCGGGTGACATGCTCCTCCAGGCGTTGGTTGCCTGTGCCGGAGTCACCCTGAACGCGGTGGCCACCGCCTTGGGAATCATTCTTCGCGATGGGCGCGTCGAAGCCGAAGGGGATCTCGATTTCAGAGGAACACTGGGAGTCGCCAGAGAAGCGCCGGTGGGGTTTAGGGAAATCCGGCTTCAGTTTCACCTCGAGACGGACGCTACACCGGAACAGAGAACCAAACTCGTCGAGCTGACCGAGCGGTACTGCGTGGTCTTCCAGACGTTGAAATCGCCGCCGCCCGTTGTTACTTCGACCCGATCGTATGCAGTTCCAGACTAACGCTCGATCCAAGGAGGACTCTCATGCCGAAATTCGTCATTGAACGGGAAGTCGCCGGCGCCGGACAGTTGAGCGAAGAGCAGCTGCGAGATGTCTCGCGCCGTTCGCTCGAAGCGCTGGGAGAACTGGGACCGAAGATTCAATGGCTCCACAGTTTCGTCACAGACGACAAAGTCTATTGCGTCTATCTCGCGCCCGATGAGGAGACCATCCGCACGCATGCCAAGATGATCGGACTGCCCGCAATCCGCATTTCGGCGGTGCGGCACCTCCTCGACCCGGCAAACTACGCCTGATCGAGTACCGATTCGGCGTATCGAACGGCCTCGGACGAGCCCATGGCGGCTCCGCGGTGCTGCGCTTCCTCGGCCAGGGGAGCCGCCAGTGCGCGCCGAGCCGCCTCGATCGACGCTGCCAGTTCGGCCTGATCCGTGATCGGACCCGGAACTCCAAGCTTTTTGCGGAGCGTCGCGGCTGCACTCGCAAGGATCAACGCGCCTTCGTGAACACCCATCCCTTCGAGCAGGACCACGACCGACTCGAGGCAGCGCGCTGCGCCGCGCCGATGCCCGAGACTCAGAAATAGAGCGAGCGCCTCGCGGTAGTACGCGGCTGCACGAGAACTCTCGTTCCCACTGTTTCGGGCCATCGTGCCCAGATCGGCGAGCGTGCTGGCTGTGCCCCACGCGTCGCCGAGCGAACGGAACTCCTTCAATGCCAGTTCGTAGAACTTCCTGGCTTCTTCCCACAGCTTCTGATCGCTGGCCACGCCACCCTCGTGGTGCAGCGACCATGCGCAGCTCACCCGGTCCCCCGTGCGCTGGAACATCGCTGCCGCCTCGTCGTAGAGGCGACTGGCCTCGTCATAACGTCCCTGCTTGCGCCGGACAAATGCGAGGTTGGAAAGGGAGCGAGCGTATCCCCCGTCATCGCCGGCGTTCCGCCAGGCATCGAGACTCGCTTCCAGATGGCGAGTAGCGGGATCAAAATCGCCGCTCTCGGTGAAGGATATTCCGATTGAGTTGTGGGCGACCGCCATCCCTCGCTGATCTCCCTGCTTCCTGTGGATGGCGAGGCTGACTTCTGTTCGTTGAATGGCCTCGTGGTAGTCGCCCTGCGTGGACGCGAACACGCCGATGGCGAAGAACGCCCGCGCGCGCAGATCATCGTCAGCCTTTGCCATAGGCAGGTCGGCGAATGCCGACAGGTAGCGGCGAGCTTCGGCCAGATGTTCGGCCCGCTCCCAGAAATGAAAGAGTCCCAGACCCATCCGCAGACCCCACTCCGCGTTCTTACTCTCGAGAAGCCAATCGAGGGCCGCTCGAAAGTTCTCATGTTCACGAGCGAAGAGGGCTAGCCAATCCTCGCTTTCCGGCACGCGCGCTCCCTCCTCGGCCAGAATCAGAAAATAAGCGGCGTGCCCGCGGCGGGTCGCTTGCTCATCCTCACTCCCGGCCAGACGATCCATTGCATATTCCCGGAGCGTCTCGAGCATTCCGAAGCGCGCTTCATCGCTTTGGTCCTCCTGCTTCTGCAGAAGGCTCTTGTCGACGAGTGAGGCCACGATCTCGACTGCTTCAATGCCGAGCTGCTCATACGGATCGCAGACCGCCGCCGCTGCCTCCAGCGTGAACGGGCCGGCAAATACGCTCAGCCGGCGGAACATGGTCTGCTCGGCGGGCGTGAGGAGATCATGGCTCCAATCGATGGCTCGCCGCATCGTATGCTGGCGATCGGGAAGATCGCGTGCGCCAGCCGTGAGGAGCTCCAGCCTCTGTCCGAGGCGGGCTACCAGGGCCCGGGGCGGGAGGGTGCGGATCCGGGCGGCAGCCAGCTCCAGGGCCAGAGGTAGACCGTCCAGCCGGCGGCAGATCTCCACGACAACCTCGGCTACATCGTCGGTAAGTCGAAACCTGGGATCAGCCGCGCGCGCTCGCTCCAGGAACAACGCCACCGCGGGTGTCCGTGCCAGCTCTTCGCGTGACAAATCATTTTCGAGATCGGGAAGGCGCAGGGGAGGAACCGGCACATCATACTCACCGTAAAGACGGAGAACCTCACGGCTGGTGACGATGAACGAGATCAAGGGGGAGGCCGCGAGAAGTGCACTGACATCGCCGGCGGCGCCGATCACCTGCTCGAAATTGTCGAGGACGAAAAGAGTCGCTGTGCCGGTCAGATTGAGCTCGGTGATCACGGACTCGACGGGAGTTTCTCCCGTGGCTTGCCGCGCCCCGAGCGCCTCAGCCATGGCCTTGATCACGTGGGTGGAATCGCGGACCGGTCCGAGCGCGACGAAGAAAATCTGCTCGTGAAAGTGCTCCAGAAGCGTTTCCGCCGCGGCCAACGCGAGTCTGGTCTTTCCTCCTCCCCCGGGACCCGTGAGGGTGATGAGTCGCACTCCTTCAGCGACGATCAACGACGTGATTCTGGCCAGCTCCTCTTCACGGCCGATCAACGGCGTCCGCGGTGCCGGCAGCGGCTTGCGCTGACGCGCTGACGAGCTGGGTCCGCTGCCGGCGGCCACGAGCGCACGGAGCTGGTCATAGACTTCCCGGGTCGATTCATATCGGCGCTCGGGACTCTTCTGCAGACAACGGTAGATGATTTCACTCACACGCGGCGACAAGTCGGAACGGCGCGAGGCGGCCGGCAGTGGCTCGTCTCGAAGAGTCGCAGCGATCGTTTCCGTCGGGGTTCGTCGACTGAACGCCGGGGCTCCAAACGCCAGCTCGTAGAGGATCGCGCCAAAGGAGAAGAGATCCGCCCGCGCGTCCACGGCCGCGCCCGTCAAGGCCTCGGGTGCCGCGTAGCCGAGAGTGCCGAGAAAATTGCCTGCCGCGGTGAGACGCACGGGGGTCGCGGCCATGGATGCAGGATCGGAATCCGGTTCACAGATTCTGGCCAGGCCGAAATCAAGCACTTTGACGACACCCTGGCCAGTCACGAAGATGTTCTCCGGCTTGAGGTCGCGATGCACGATCCGGCGCTCATGCGCCGCAGCGAGCGCGTCGGCGATTTGCGTTGCCAGCCGCAGAACTAAATCGGTTGCAACGGGC
>JANMSA010001141.1:0-9271 GCA_031388865.1 Acidobacteriota bacterium
TTTTTGAACTTCATTCGCGCACACTGATTTGATCGAGGTCGTTTTGAAGGGGGTCGGCGGCTTGCCGGCCCCCTTTTCTACGGTACGTAGAAGAACCGCGGCCTGAGGGATCGCCGAGGTAGCGTCTCCTTGGAGGAGACGTTCGATTCATGCGACCATCGGCCCTGCAGATGTCCCTCGTCCTCGACGAATCACCAGCAATCGAAATCCCTGTGACCTTTCCCGCGCAGGCGGGCGACTATCCACGGTTGCGATACATGGGCAGCAAACACAAGCTGTTGCCATGGATCTGGAAAACGCTCACTGCCATCGAATTCGATTCTGCGCTGGATCTGTTCTCCGGCACTGCGTCTGTCGGTTACCTCATGAAGACCATGGGGAAACGCGTCATCGCCAACGATTTCCTCAACTTCGCCCATAACTTTGCGACCGCTACGATCGCAAACGCCCGATGGCACCTCGACGCCGAGCAGGTCGCCGCGATGTCGCAAACACGGAGAGGACGCGGGACCTTCATCGAAAAAACGTTCACGGGCATCTTCTTTGAGCCGGAAGACCTCCGCTTTCTCGACATCTTCTGGTCCAACCTGGATGACCTGCCTCACCCGCACCTCCGCGCCATGGCTCTGGCGAGTGTCACACGGGCATGTTTGAAGCGGCAACCTCGCGGTGTCTTCACGGTGAACGGGCAAAACTACAATGACGGTCGCCGGGATTTGAAGCTCTCCCTCAAGGAGCACTTTATCGAGTCCGTAGCTGTCTTCAACGGCCTCGTCTTTGACAACGGCCAAGGCAACGCCGCCACGCGGGGAGACGCGTTTTCCGTCCCTGCGTTAGGGATCGACCTCGTATACATGGACCCACCCTACGTCCCCCGAGCTGACGACAACTGCTACATCAAGCGGTACCACTTTCTCGAAGGGCTGGCCTCGTACTGGCGCGAGCCCGGTACAGAGATCGTCGAAACCTCTCGGGTTAAGAAGATTGCGAAGCGCTTCACGCCGTTTTCCTATCGAAGCACTGCCGCTGAGGCGTTCGACACGATGTTCAGACGCTTCGAGGCGAGTACTCTCGTTCTGTCTTACTCGTCAAGTGGATACCCCGACCTCGAAACATTGGTTGCGTTGATGCGTCGGTACAAACGGCTGGTCGACGTGGTTCGACGTGACCACCGGTACCACTTCGGAACGCACAAGGGTGTCGCGCAAGAGCGTAAGGTTGTGTCGGAGTACTTGATCATCGGACGCGAATGAAGTTCAAAAAGGTCGAGCTTGATCTGCTCCTCACGGAGCTTTCGGACCTACCGTCGGAATGGCTCGATGACGAGTCCCGCCGACTCATCGGTCAGATCCCCGCGATCCTTGATCGTTTTCGCGCGCTCGGCCCTGCGATCACCGTATCGGACCTCACGACGCTTCTCGAGGAGGAGCCGCTCACCCTCGACGTTTGCCGTCTCCTCACCGGTCGAGGACAGGAGCCGATGGCGCACGACATCTGTGGCGCCCTCGGCCTGACCTCAGGCAACTGGAAAGCCTTAAGGGCGCGAACGCGAAGGCACCCTGAGGAGATGGCTTCGGCTCTCGTGCAGCTGGGGATGCCGGAACTGATCCGCACTGAGATCTCGCGCGAATGGACGATCGACGACGTACTGATCGATCGCTACAAGATGGGGCGGGGCCGCGCCATCGCCGGTCAAAGCAGAGGGCGAGGACTCGAGAACGAGGTCCAGAGAATCCTCGAAGCTGCCGGCGTCCCATTCGAGACACGCGTCACATTCGTAGCGCCGAACGGTGTCACTGCAAAGTGTGATTTCGCCATCCCGGCACGCGAGCACCCCAAGATCGTTGTGGAGGTGAAAGGCTACGAGGCCACTGGCAGTAAACTCACAGACTTCCTCGGAGATGTCCTCAAAATTAAGCAGGCGAAGAGCTACCACACCTACGTCTTGGTGGTGACCGATGGACGCGGCTGGCACAACCGGAAGAGCGACTTGAAGCGTCTGGTCGAGCTCCATCACGACGGCACGATCGACATGATTTACACCCGCGCCCGACTTCCTCAACTGACTGACGATGTGCGCAAGATCTGGACAATGGAGGGTGAGTAAACACGGTCATTCCAAATTGGGTGTGGGGCGCGAAGATCGGTGATAATGCCCGGATCATGAAACGCCTTGCCTTGGCCCTGCTCCTGTCCGCCACCGTCGCCTCAGCCAGCGAGATCGTCACCCGCGGCGCCGCCATCTCGCGCGACGCCAGGGCTGTTCCGCTCGCAACGGTGCTCGAGAACCCCGACCAGTACACGAAGACCGCCGTCGTCGTGGAGGGTGTCGTCACCACCGCCTGCGAGAACAAGGGCTGCTGGATGCAGCTGGCGGCAGCTACCGAAGGCGCTCAGGCAGTACGCGTCACCTTCAAGGACTATGCGTTCTTCGTTCCGCTCGACTCAAAGGGCGCCCACGCCCGAGCGGAAGGTGTGGTTTCCGTCAAGAAACTCTCGAAGCGCGACGCCGATCACCTCGAGGAAGAGGGAGCGAAGTTGAAGCGCAACGCGGACGGCACCGCGAACGAAGTATCGTTCGTGGCGAGCGGTGTCGAACTGACGCGCTGAAACGACTCCAGCGCGCCGCGTATCGCTTCAACCGATCGTGTCCTCAGGGCTCCACTCCTTGAGGCAGGCCAGGTACAGACGCGAGAACTGATCCCGCAGAGCGAACTCTAGCTCGATCTCGTACATCCCGAACAGCTCATGGATGGAGCCGAACCCCGAGTGGTAGAGCGCCCGGATGAGTGAGCGGCGGGAGAGCCACAGGGAACGTTCGTTGGAGACCGCAGACCACATCCGCTCCCTGAGGTCGCCTGCGGACGGCTCGCTCCACCATCGCCCCTCGTAAGCATGCCCGCTCTCCTCGATCGTCACCGGGTCCGAGAGCGAAGCCTCATGAGTACCGAACCGCGCTGCATCCTCGTCGGGCATGACGTGCGTGTCGAGGAAGAGCAGCCCATCCTGCTTCAGGAGCGAGGCGAGCGTCCGCAGGTGCGCAACCGGTTCGTCCAGGTGGTACAGCAGGCCGCAGCAGAGGATGACGTCGAAAGTGCCCTCCCGCTCCGGCGCGATCTCTTTGACGTCCTTGTGAACGAATCGAAGGTTCGGCAGAGAGTAATACGAGGCGATGAGCTCCGCCTTCCGGAAGTTCTCCAGACGACCCTCCACCCCCGTGGCGCTCCACCCTTCCCTCGCCATCTCGAACGAGAGGCCCCCTTCGAGGGAACCCAGATCGAGGACGGTGACGGGGCGCTCGCCGAAGAAGCGCCGCACCAGGGACTTGATGGCGACGGTGCGGCGATTCCTGGCGATCAGCTCAACGCCCGGGCCAAGCGTCGACTCCGTCGCCGTGATGGGGATGTTGTGCCCGGTCCACGCCTCCGCGCGAATCGCTTCGCGCAGCGGGTCATCAGGGGCGGCCCAACGCCCGCGGATGCGTTCTTCGATCACGGCGCGCGCATGATAGCGCGGCCGGCCGAGCTGGCAGACTCAGTTCAGCGTTCGATCGTCGGCACGATCGTGTAGTCGACCCTCGCGTCAAAGTGTTCGCGCTGCGCGTCGTAGGCAGCACGCAGCACCAGCGCCTCGGAATCCAGAGCGCGATCGACCGCGAGGACGCCGTCGAGGTGATCGAGCTCGTGCTGCAGAAGCTCGGCTGCGGCCTGGTCGAGCTCCCGCCATTCGTGCGGCTTCCCCTCCTCATCCACGTATGAGAGCGAGATGGACCACGCTCGCTGCACGCGCACGAGCAGATCCGGAAAGCTCATGCAGTCATCCCACATCGTGAAGGTCTTCGCACTACGCCAGGTGACGACAGGATTCACGACGAAGAACGGCCGCCCGCCCAGGTTGACGGCGACGAATCTCTGCGCAATCCCGATCTGCGGCGCGGAGATGGCGCGGCCGAAGCCGTGGTCCCGTCGGAACACCTCCAGCGTTGCGGCGAGCTCGCCGAACGCGGTCTCCTCGAAGCCCTCGACTTCCTGTGAGCGAACGCGCAACCGCGGATCGCCGAGCACCAGTACGTCAGCCATGCAACCTCGCGAACAGCTCAGCGGTGATATTGCTCCCGTAGCGATGACCACGACGGCCTTGCCGGTGTTCGACAGCCGCAGAGGTGTTCATCAGCGCCCTGTGCGGACCTGCTCGAAGCGCGCAACCAGCTTGGGCGAAAACACCTTGGGGTCGAGGCGCAGCGAGCGGTTCCGCTGCAACGCTTCCTTGAAGTCGTCACTCGCGGCGCGAAGAAGCTCGTCCGGCTGACGCGAGAGCATCGCCCGCGTGTACCGCACGCATCCTCGTAGAAGAAACGCCTCGGCCGCGGGAGTGGCCGTCACAATCCGCGTCAGCAGCCGTTCGGCGGCGGCCAGATCGCCTGTCGCGAAGGCGCGATAGGCCCGTGTGACGTCGACCTGCGCTGACGCCATCGCGGCCACGACCGGCTTCGGCTCTTCTCCGCCACGAGCTACGACTGGTGGCGGCGCTGCGAGCTCGGCAATCGTCCGGGTCATCTCCCCGAGTTGCGTCTCCGCGGCGGTGCGAATACGGTCGTAGTCAGCATCGTTCTTCGCCCCGCGCAACTGATCGCGCAGACCCTCTCCGCGAGGAGTCTGACCCCGAACGAAATCACGTAGTGCTTTCGGACCGCCTCGCGCGCTCTGCTGCGCCTGGGAGATCGCGCGCCGGTAGTTCTGCACCGCGACTTCAGAACCGACCTTGGCCTCACTGTTCACCGGCGCGGGAACCATCACCGGCTCCTGCGGAGCGGGCGGCTTCACCGCGGTGTCCGTCGGAGGTGCGTCCATGGGCACGACGAATACCGGCTCCGGTTTCGGGCGGGGCGGCGCGGGCTTCGGTCTCGCGGCCGCCGCAGCACGCAGCTTCTTCCCTTCGTCTGCGGCCCCCGAGAACAACGTCGATGCCTGCTGCGCCGTCTGGGCCACGACCCGCAGCGCCGCGGAGTCCGTTCCCGCGCTCCGCAGCTGCGCCAGAGCCTCCTGCAACTTGCGCTGCGCGTCGCCATAGAGCGACGTCCGGTCGCCGCCCGCGCTCATGGCTGTGCCCTGCATCTCCAGCGCGCGGCTGATCGCCGTCTCCGCGTCTTTCTTCGGCCCTGACGCCGCCTTCTGTGCGTCGCGCTGCTTTTCGGATTGCGCGCGAGCCTCCCAGTCCTTCAACTTCGAGTAGTACGCCGTCCGGGCCACCGCCCCCTGCTCTTCGGAGATCCGCCACTCGCGCAGCGCGCCGTCCGTGTCGCCGAGGTTGAACTTCGCGATGCCCAGCCAGAAGTGCGGGACGTAGGTGATGATGGAGTTCCCCGCGCGCACTCCTGTGCTCTCCGTCGGATTTGCGGCGATCGCCGTCTGCAAAGCCGCGTCGGCCGCCGCATAGCTCTTGCCGTTCACCGCGGCCACGCCGCGGTTGTACGCATCCCACCACTTCTCCGCACCCGACACGTTCGTGGCGTAGATGAGCAGCGCGGCGACCAGAGCCGTCCGTTTCATCGCGAGCCTCCGAAATCGGGGACCACCGCGGAGGCGGGATCGCTGAAGGTCACTGAAAGCGAGGCGTCGCGTCCCTCGACAACCGTGATGGTGCGCGAGATCGGTTTGGGAAAGTTCGGATTGGACAGCGTCACTTCATAGCGACCCGGCGCGAGCACGAGCGCAGCGGGAGTGACGACATCCGATCCGATATCCACGACCTGTGCGTCGTCGAGGTTGCGGACGCTGGTCACGTTCGCCCATGGGAAAGCATTGACCCCGACGTGACCCTGGCCCTGGGGAATGACCGGCGGGGCGGTTGCGGAAGTCGTGAGCCGAGGATCCTGGACGCCGCCCAGATCAGGCGGTGGGCGGTCGCGCGTGAAGATCCACCCTGCGGCGGCCAGCGCCGCGACGAGGACTGCGGCTGCGTACAGCGGCCACCGCGCGCCCCCGGTTCCCGGCTCGGCGGACGGGTCGACAAACGGAGAGCCGGTTTCCTCACGATAGGCATCCACCCGATCGAGCGTCTTGCCGACAGCGATCAGCGGCACCGCGGTCGCCACCGTGAGCTCTTCCTGCGTTGACCGGGCCACTGTCGGTTCCTCAGGAGCAGTCGAGGGAACCCTGGTCATCGGCCGCGTTCCCTCGCTGGTCACGTCAGCTGTGGGAGGGAGCGGCGGCGGCGCTCCGGGCGCGTCCGGAAGACCTGGTGCTACGCGCTCGATCTCCTGTGCGAACTCGCGCGCGGTGGCGTAGCGCTTCTTGCGATCCTTCTCCAGCGCGCGGAAGATCAGCGCCTCGAGCTGCGGGACCGCAACGACAGAGGGATTGGCCTCTCTCAGAGCTTTCGGCTGCTCTGACGCATGTTTGAGCAGGTACGCGTGCGGCGTGTCCGCGATGAATGCCGGGACGCCCGTGAGCATCTCGTACAGTACGATCCCGAAGGAGTAGAGGTCCGCGCGGCCATCGATGCGCTCGCCCGCTGGAAGCATGCCCAGATGCTCGGGCGAGCAGTACTTCCACTTGCCGACGAACATCCCGGTCTTGGTCTGGTTGTCGTCGTTCGCCACGGACGACTTGGCGATGCCGAGATCGATGATCTTGACGCGCTCGAGCCCTTCGTCGTCGCGCGTGATCATCAGGTTCTCAGGGCTGATGTCGCGATGAACGATGCCCGCGCGATGGATGGCGTCGAGACCAAGAAGCGCCTGGACGGCGAGCTTTGCGGCGTAACGCGGCGAGAGCGTCCCGCGCTGTTCGATCAACTGATGCAGGTTGGTGCCCTCAATGTACTCCCAGACCATGTAGTGCGCGCCATCCTCGAGCGTCGAGAAGTCGTACAAAGCGGCGACATTCGGGTGCTGGATCTTTGTCGCCATCCGTGCCTCGCGCAGGAAGCGATCGTGCGCGCCTGGGTCGGAGGAAATGTTCGAGCGCATCAGCTTGATGACCCGAATCGAGTTCAGGTGCGTATGCAGGACCTTGTAGACCTCCCCCATGCCACCGATGCCGAGGCGGGAGATGATCTGGTACTTGCCATCCAGCGGCGTCTCCATGTGCCGCCGGAGAAAATCGGTGATCACCTCGCCACAGAAAGGGCAGGCCTTGTATTTCGAGTCGATCTCCGACTTGCAGTGAATGCAGAAGAAGGGCATGAGGGCTAACCGTGCTGTGGACGTGTCTCGGGATTATAGTCTTCGAGTCTTCGAGTCTTCGAGTCTTCGAGCCCTCGAGTCTTCGAGTCTTCGAGTCTTCGAGTTTCGGGGAGCGAGCTACCCGTGGAGGCTCAGAGGTTCATCGGCTCAAGTCTCATCGACGCGAGTGTCGCCGACCCCTGTGAGACTATGAACCTCTGAGACTGTGAGACTTCCGCCCGCCGCGGAGCCCCTCGAAGACTCGAAGACTGGAAGACTCGAAGACTAACCAGCCATGGAACAGTTCGACGTCGTCGTCATCGGTGGAGGGACCGCCGGGCTGGTCACCGCTTCAGGGTGCGCCCGGCTTGGGCGGAAGGTCGCCCTCATCGAGCGGGAGGCGCTGGGCGGGGACTGCCTGTGGACGGGATGCGTGCCGACCAAGGCGCTGGTGGCGTCAGCGAAGCTCGCTCATCAGATGCGACATGCCGGCGCCTTCGGACTGGAACCGGTCACGCCGAAGATCACCCCGAAGTCGGTGATGGACTCCATGCGCGAGTTGCGCCGGCAGATCAGCCGGCATGACGATCCAGAGAAGTTCCGTGCACTGGGGATCGACGTCATCGAGGGCGACGCCAGACTCGTTGCGCGGAATGAGGTCGAGGTCGGCAGGCGGCGTCTGCGGGCGAAGGACATCGTCATCGCCACCGGCTCGCGAACGGCAGTGCCGGACGTGGAAGGGCTGCAGGAAACCGGGTTCCTCGATCACGCGACCTTCCTCGCCCAGGACGCCTTCGCCCCTTCGATACTCATCCTCGGCGGCGGGTACATCGGCATCGAGTTCGCCCAGATCTTCTCGCGCTTCGGCTCGCGCGTGACCGTCGTGGAGACGAGTGACGAGATCATCCGCAAAGAGGACTCGGAGATCATCAGGCGCGTTCGGGACATCCTCGCGGGCGAACAGATCGAGCTCTACACGGGATGGTCCGTCAAGTCGGTCCGTCGCGACGGTGCGACGAAAGTCGCCCGCCTCGAGAACAAGCTCGGCGAAGCGCGGGAGATCGCCGTCGACGAGATCTTCGTCGCCTCAGGACGCCGAGGCAATACCGAAGACCTCGGCCTCGAGACCGCCGGGGTGAAGGTCGAGCGATCCTGGGTCGTGACGGACAGGTTCCTGCAGACCTCCGTGCCTCGCATCTGGGCATGCGGCGACGTACAGGGCAAATTGCAGTTCACGCACACAGCCGCCTATGAGGCGGTCAAGCTCGTCCGGAATCTGCTCTTCCCTGGGAAATCTGCAGCGGACTACACCAACGTGCCGTGGGCGCTCTATACCGATCCGGAAGTCGGACACATCGGACTGACGGAAGCGGAGGCGCGTGAGAAGCACGGCGACGCGGTCCGGACGTACGTCGTGCAGATGAACGACGTCGACCGGGCGGTCGTCGACCGGGCAGCATCCGGACTGATCAAGATCGTGGCCGACTCGAAAGGCAACATCCTCGGAGGGCACGCGATCTGCGCGAACGCATCCACCCTCATCGAAGAGGTCGTGCTGGCGCGCCGCAAGGGGATGAAGGTGAGCGACCTGGCGCAGAGGATCTCCGCCTATCCTTCGCTGGCCGATGGTGTGCAAAAGGCGGCGTCGATGTACTACCAGGACGTGGCGAAGGGCTGGCTCGGTTCCGTCGGCAAATTCATCGCCGCGATCTCTCAGTAAAGAAGGATGGTGTCCCTCATGAAGAAATTCGCATTGGTCTCAGCCCTGCTTCTCCTCTCCGCAGCCTGCGCTTCGATGAGCTCAGGGCCTTCTGCCACTGCCATGCTCGCTGCGACGAGCGGCTCGACCGTGTCTGGAACGGTCATGCTCACGCAGCTCGCCAACGGCGCGGTTCGGGTCAAGGCCGACCTCGCTGGAGTGCCTGCAGGTGTGCACGGATTCCACATCCATGAAAAGGGGGACTGCGGCGACAACGGAAATGCCGCGGGAGGTCACTACAACCCGTCCGCGACCGCGCATGGAGCTCCAGACGCGATGCCGCATCATGCGGGTGACTTCGGCAATGTCACCGCGAATGCAGCCGGAAACGTGAAGACGACCTTCAC
>JANMSA010001151.1:0-2873 GCA_031388865.1 Acidobacteriota bacterium
CGGAAAGGCTCCCGGGCCAGGAACATGCTGATGAGGAGAGCGCGGACGAACACGCCGGCAGTGATGAGCACACTGGCGTCCCTCGATTCCAGAACGGTCTTCCACATGCTGCGGATCGCGTCCACGTTCATGCAGTGCCGCACCAGATTCGAGGACGTGACCTCGTCCACGGCAGCGGCAGTCGCACGCGCGTCGGCTCGCAGGCGGAACACGAGATCAGCGCCCTGCCTGCCCCGATTCTGGTTCCACTGGACCGCCGGGGGCAGCAGGCCTTCCATCGCATGACGCATCAATGCCCGATCCTGACCGTCGCGGACGTACTGGTCATCCGGGACGGCCAGACAGAATTCGAGCAGACGGACATCGACGGTCGGGTCGCGCACGTCCAGCCCGAACGCCGCTCCGCTCTCATTCCAGAGCGCGCCGATGGGATTGATGCGCGGCAGGAGCACCCACAACCTCTGCGTCACCGGACCGGCCGTCCCCGAGTAATACGGATCATAGTTTTCGCGCCGCATGCGGTTGAAGACGTCGATCCGCCTCGCGAACTCCGGAGCGAACAGTGCCTCGCCGAAGGGCGGCTCCCTCCAGCCCCGCCGAAAACGCACGCTCTCGATCTTCCCGCGCAGCGGCCTCACGACCTGCGCCCACGCGGCGCGTGGCAGCGAGAGGTTGCGCATCCGCCGAAAGGTCTGCAATCCCCGCCACGCATCGACCCAGCGGCCGCGGAGCAGACCGCGGACGACGCGCTGCTGATCCCCGGTCCATGACACGCCGCCGTTGCCCATCTGCCCCGTGAGCAGCACGCCCGCCCCCGCCGCGCGGCTCTGCTCCAGCAGGTCGATCAGCCAGTAGAGGTTCGCGGCCGCGTACTCCGGCTCATCGTGCAGCCGGAGTGACTGCTCCAGCGAGATCAGCGGAGTGATGGACTCCGTGCGCAACGCACGATGCTCGAGGCCGCCGATCCATTCCGCGGCCTGGTGCGCGAGGTTCCACTCGTCGGCGACGACCCGCGGCGCGAGCGCAGCCACCTCCGGGTACAGCGGCACGGACGTGAACGCGACCATGCCCTTCCCTTCGCTTCTCAGCGCGCGCGCCGCCAGAGCGGTGACGGAGCCGGAGTCCAGTCCCGAGCTCAGCGTGGTGGCGACGCCGCGGGTCGTCCGCGTCCGGACCCGCACGGCCGTCGCATAAAGCTCGAGAAAGTGCTCCACGTACTCGCCTTCGCTCCGTAGCCGGATTTCGGAAGTGTGCTCCGGAAACCAGTAGCGCGTGACCATCACGCCGTCGCGCGTGGCGGTGAGGTGATGACCCGGCGGCAACCGTGAGATCTCTTCGTGGAACGTCGACTCGCCGTCGGTCACCCAGGTGGCGAGATGGTGCGCCAGGCGCAGTTCGTTCAGGCGGCGCGGGACGAACGGCAGTGCAAATAGCGCCTTGCGGCTGGACGCGAACGCGAACTCCGATCCGCTCCGATGGTGATAGAGCGCGGTGTTGCCAAAGTGATCGCGTGCGACGAACAGGCGCTGCGACGAAGGGTCCCATGCCGCGAACGCCCAATCACCAAACAGGTGCAGTGGCGCGTCAGTCCGCCACTTCTCCCACGCGTTCGCGACAATCCGGCTCTCGGTCGCATCGACGGGAAGTCCGAGATCGCGCAGGAGGTCGTCGCGGTTGTCGAGTCGCGCGGAGACGGTGATGACTGTGCCGTCCCCAACCGTGATGGGACCGTTCTCGCGCACGGACTCGGGAAGATTGTGCGTGACGAGTTGCCCAAGACCCGCTCCCCCGTCGCCCCCCATCCAGGTGCCCCCGCCATCGGGACCCCAATAGCGCATGGCGTCCGCCATCGCTGCCAGCTCGGACGTCTCCACACGCTTCCCGCCGAACCGCACCAGACCGTAAAGCGCGGTCAAACGCACGCCTCGTCAGCGAACGTGGAGACGACGGAGAACCGCTCGCGGCCCGCACCGCCGGTCACGTAAACAGTGCCGCTGCGCAACCACGCATGCGCTTCGATCTGCTGGTCGCCGCGCGCGACGCCGAGGTAGAGGGTGTTCGCCAGACGCCTCCGCCGCAACATCATCTTGGCGGCGATGCCCTGCTCCATGCACTTGCACCGCCACGGCGCGCGCCGGCTCACCGCCCCGATCGCCCACGAAACGCGCCGCAGCAGCGCGCGATCCCCCTGGTCCTGCGCGGTCTCCCGCCTGGGCACACCGAGGTGCCGTGAGACGAGGCGAAACGGGACGAGGAGTAGCGCCATCCGCGCCGCCGCAAGCCGCAACGTGGCCTCCACGAGGAGGCCACGATCGGCCCACGACAGAGAGCGGAGGGTGCGCAGTCCTCTACGCAACGATCCGGACGAGCCCTTTGGCATGCGCGTTCTCGAGAAACGCCAGGACATCGGCGCGGCACTGCTCCATCGGGACGTCGTAGACCTCCGTGAGCGCTTCGCACAACACCGCGGGCCGCACCGGCTCCGACAGACGCTCCCAGATGGACGCAGCGACATCGGCCAGCACGAAGTACTTGCCGGAGTCCATGTCCATCATGGCCACGTCTTCCCCCATCGGCGCGCTCACCACGGCGTCGCTCCGGATGAGCAGCGTATCGAGTCCAATCACTGCGGCCGATTATGCCACGGGGGAGAGACCGGCTCGCAGCGGTGTGTCGCTCTCGGCGGCCCGCTCCCGGACTTGCCGTTCACAGTCAGCGTCAGGGCCATGGACGCCTGGTACGGCGGGCGCATGTTCAAGAAGTTTCAGATGCGAATCGTTGCGTAGAGGACTGCGCACCCTCCGCTCTCTGTCGTGGGCCGATCGTGGCCTCCTCGTGGAGGCCACGTTGCGGCTTGCGGCGGCGCGGATGGC
>JANMSA010000005.1:0-3292 GCA_031388865.1 Acidobacteriota bacterium
GCGCGAACGCTGCCAGAAGCGCCACCTGATCCTCCGAGACCGACTTCGGCTCACGACCGAGCACTGAGAGTGCGCCTGCGTATCGGCCTGCCGCGTCGAAGAGCGGAGCGCCGGCATAGAAGCGCACCTGCGGTGTCTGGAGGACCATCGGATGTGAAGAGAACCGTGAGTCGGCCGTCGTGTCTGAAACGACCACGACGTCACGCGCGTCCGCGATGCGCGCGGCGAACGACGATTCCGTTCCAAACTGCGTGGACCGCGACCCGCTGACCGCGACGATCCGTTCGCCACCCTCTTCGAGGAGTCCGATCCACGCCACCGGCGCGTGCAGCCGCTCTGCCGCATTCCGGCAGAGATTCTCCAGGATCGTCATCGCTTCACTCTCATGGTCGCGGGGATGATACGCAAACGGCATCCCTCCTGCACTCATTCGCATCCAGGGAGGCGCACTGATGACGATATTGAAGAGCAGCGTCCTGGCTCTCGCGCTGCTGCTGGCGGCGTGCAAGGCAGAGAACACGTCCGGATTACCGGAGACCGAGACCACAGGGACGGCACAATCAGCACAGGACACGAACAGCGCAACAGCGACCACAACCGGTAAAACCGGCGGCACGAGCAGCGCTCTCTCGCCGGACGACAAGGAGTTCCTTTCCAAGGCGGGCATGGGGGGTCTCTACGAAGTACAGGCCGCCAGTCTCGCTTTGCAGAAGGCATCGAGTGCAGACGTGAAGGCCTTTGCCCAGCGAATCGCGACGGATCACTCCGCGGCCAACGCCGAGTTGTCGCAACTCGCGACGGTCAAGGGCGCGGCTCTACCGACCGAACTGTCCGGCGAACCCAAAAATGCAATCCAGCACTTGACCACTCTGAGCGGCGCCGAGTTCGATAAAGCGTACATGCACCATATGACCGGCGATCACCAGAAGGACATTGCGGAGTTCGAGAGAGCCTCCACCGGCTCGCAAGACGCCGACGTGAAAGCGTTTGCGGGAAAGACGCTCCCTACTCTGCGCGAGCATCTGCAGCTGGCGACGACGGTCGCGGGCAAAGTGTAGAGAAGCATCGGACCCGCTGGCAGTGCCGGCGGGCCCACCGGCCTCCTCCAACTGGCGCCGAGTTTGTCCGCCGGGCGAAAAGGCGCGGACAACCGACAACTGACAACCGACAACCAGTTTCTAAGACTTGAACTTGGCCTTCAGGTAGTCGCGGTTCATGCGCGCGATGAAGTTGACGGAGATCTCCTTCGGGCAGACCGCTTCACACTCACGGAAGAGTGTGCAGCTGCCGAAGTAGCTCTCCATCACTTCGACCATGCTCAAGACGCGCTCGTAGCGCTCCGGCTGTCCCTGAGGCAGGAGGCCGAGGTGGGAGACTTTCGCTGCGGTGAAGAGCTGCGCGGCTCCATTCGGGCATTGGGCGACGCACGCACCGCACTGGATGCAGGCCGCGGCATCCATGGCCAGCTCCTGCACGGGCTTCGGGATGGGATGCATGTTTGCCTCGACGGCGCTGCCCGTGTGCGCGGAGATATACCCCCCGGCAGCAATGATCTTGTCGAGAGCACTGCGATCGACGATGAGGTCCTTGATGACTGGGAACGCGCGCGCACGCCAGGGCTCGACGTGCACGGTGTCGCCATCGCTGAAATGCCGCATGTGCAGCTGGCAGGTGGCCGTGCCACCCATCGGGCCGTGGGCATTGCCGTTGATCATCATCCCGCACGAGCCGCAGATGCCTTCGCGGCAGTCATGCTCGAAATGAATCGGCTCGTCGCCCTTCTCGGTCAGCCGCTCGTTGACGACGTCGAGCATCTCCAGAAACGAGGCGTCGGGCGAGATGCCCTCGGCTTTGTACTCGACGAAGCCGCCTTCCGCGTCGCGCGACTTCTGACGCCACACTTGAAGTGTCAGGTCCATCATTTATAGCTCCTCGCCGCCAGCTTCACTTCCTCGTAGACGAGCGGCTCCTTGTGCAGCACCGGCTCGGCTCCCTCGCCTTTGTACTCCCACGCGGCGACGTAGAGGAAGTCGTCATCGTTGCGCTGCGCCTCTCCCTCGGCCGTCTGATACTCGACCCGGAAGTGGCCGCCCGCGGACTCTTCGCGCTGCAGCGCGTCGATGCACATCAACTCGGCGAGCTCGAAAAAGTCGGCGACGCGGCCGGCCTTCTCCAGCGCCTGGTTCGGCTCCTCATTCGTGCCGGTCACTCGCACGTTGCGCCAGTACTCCTCGCGCAGCGCGCGGATCAGCCCCAGCGCCTTCTTCAGCCCCTCAGCGCTGCGAGCCATCCCACAGTGGTCCCACATGATCGTGCCCAGCTCGCGGTGGTAGGAGTCGACGCTACGCGTGCCCTTTGCGTCCAGGAGCCGGGTCATGCGCTCCCGGACATCGTTCTCCGCCAGGGCGAACGCCGGGCTTTTCAGATCCACTTTCTTGCCGAACTGGGTGGTCAGGTAGTCGCCGATGGTGACCGGGAGGACGAAGTAGCCGTCCGCCAATCCCTGCATCAGGGCGCTGGCGCCAAGGCGGTTCGCGCCGTGGTCCGAGAAGTTCGCCTCGCCGGTCACGTACAGACCAGGGATCGTGGACATGAGGTTGTAGTCCACCCACAGACCACCCATCGAGTAGTGCGGCGCTGGATAGATCCGCATCGGCGATTCATACGGATCCTCGGCCGTGATGTCCGCGTACATCTCGAAAAGATTGCCGTAGCGTTCTTCGATGAGCGGACGGCCCAGCCGCTGGATGGCCTCGGCGAAATCGAGGTAGACGCCGCGGCCGGAAGGACCGATTCCTTTGCCGTCGTCGCAGGCTTCCTTGGCCGCGCGCGAAGCGATGTCACGCGGTGCGAGGTTGCCGAAGCTCGGATACTTGCGTTCCAGGAAATAGTCGCGCTCGGACTCCGGAATCTCGCGAGGCGTGCGCTTGTCGGCCTGAGCGCTGGGCACCCAGATGCGGCCGTCGTTGCGCAGCGACTCGGACATGAGCGTGAGCTTCGACTGGAACTCGTCGCTCGCCGGGATGCACGTGGGGTGGATCTGCGTGTAGCACGGGTTGGCGAAGGCGGCGCCCCGCTTGTACGAGCGCCAGATCGCCGTGGTGTTGCATCCCTTCGCGTTCGTGGACAGGTAGAACACGTTCCCGTAGCCGCCGGTGCCGAGGACGACGGCATCCGCCAGGTGGGACTCGATCTTCCCCGTCACCATGTTCCGGGTGACGATGCCCCGGGCCCGGCCGTCAGCGACGACGAGGTCGAGCATCTCGTGGCGCGGGAACATCTTGACCTTGCC
>JANMSA010000012.1:0-7456 GCA_031388865.1 Acidobacteriota bacterium
CAGGTGAAGACCCTGGAAGAGATCGAACAGATCATCGTTGGATCGCCGGCTGGAGCACCGGTGTACATCCGCGACGTGGCCACGGTCAGCATCGGGAAAGAGCTGCGCACCGGTGCTGCCACCAGCAACGGCCGGGAAGCGGTCCTCGGTCCAGTCTTCATGCTGATGGGCGAGAACAGCCGCACCGTCTCCCAGCGCGTGGCGAAAAAGATGGAGGAAGTGAACCGCACCCTTCCCGCAGGTCTCGAAGCCAGGACCGTGTACGACCGCACCGTGCTGGTGGATGCGGCGATCAACACGGTCAAGAAGAACCTGCTCGAAGGCGCGATCCTGGTCATCGTCATCCTCCTGCTGTTCCTCGGCAACATCCGCGCGGCGCTGATTACCGCCCTGGTCATTCCGCTGTCGATGCTCTTCACGATCACGGGCATGGTGTCCAACAAAGTGAGTGGCAACCTGCTCAGTCTCGGTGCACTCGACTTCGGACTGATCGTGGACGGCGCGGTGATCATCGTCGAGAACTGTGTCCGCAGGCTGGCAGAGCGGCAACATCAGCTCGGACGATTGCTGACACGCGGTGAGCGGTTCGAGACGGTCTTTTCCGCGTCGAAAGAAGTCCGGAAGGCGACGATGTTCGGGGAACTGATCATCATGATCGTTTACTTGCCGATCCTCACCCTGACCGGAGTGGAAGGAAAGATGTTCCGGCCCATGGCCTTCACCGTCATCGCGGCACTCTTCGGCGCCATGATTCTCTCGGTGACTTTCGTGCCCGCCATGGTGGCGATGCTGCTGAAAGGCAAGATTTCGGAGAAGGAGAATCCCATCGTCCGCTGGGTCCGTCTGCGTTACGAGCCGGCACTGGAGTGGGTGCTCACGCGCCGCAAACGCGTCGTGGCGATGGGCGTCGCGCTGGTCGTCGCCAGTCTGCTTCTGGCCGCAACGATGGGCTCGGAGTTTCTGCCGAGCCTCGACGAGGGCGATCTCCTCGTCCACGCGCTGCGCATTCCGGGCACCAGCCTGACGCAGGCGGTCGAGCTCCAGCACACGCTGGAGGAGCGCCTCCTCCAGTTTCCCGAAGTGAAAGAGGTCTTCGCGAAGATCGGCACCGCGGAGATTGCGACCGATCCCATGCCGCCCAGTGTCGCCGACGTTTACGTCATGATGAAACCGCCATCGGCATGGCCGGGCAAACGGTCGAAGTCTGAGGTGGTGGCGGGGATCGAGAAGGAACTGCGCAAGCTTCCTGGAAACAACTACGAGTTCATCCAGCCGATCCAGATGCGCTTCAACGAACTGATCGCCGGCGTTCGCAGCGACGTGGCCGTGAAAGTCTTCGGGGATGACATGGAAGTGCTGGAATCGACCGGCAAGGCCATCGAGGAGATCCTGGAGAAGGTCCCTGGTGCCTCGGACGTCAAGCTCGAGCAGGTCACAGGACTTCCGGTCCTGAGCATCCAGATGGACCGTCCGGCCATGGCCCGGTACGGCCTCAACATCACCGACCTCCAGGAGGTCGTGCAGATCGCGATCGGCGGCGCGGAAGCGGGCCAGATCTTCGAAGGCGACCGCCGCTTCGACCTCGTCGTCCGGCTTCCGGAAGACGTCCGCACCGACATCGAGAAGTTGAAGCAGATCCCGATTCCGCTGCCGCGCAGCGGTGCTCCTGGCAACTCGATGAACACCATCCCACTCGGATCCGTGGCGAAATTCGAGGTCGTACCCGGCCCCAACCAGGTCAGCCGCGAGAACGGCAAACGCCACATCATCGTGACCGCCAACGTTCGCGGCCGCGACATCGGCTCCTTTGTGACGGAAGCGGAGCAGTCGCTCCGCACCGGGGTGACCTGTCCGGCCGTTTACTGGACGGAGTGGGGCGGCCAGGTCGAGCAGATGATCTCCGCTACGCGCCGCCTGCAGGTGGTCGTGCCCGTGGCGCTGCTGCTCATCCTGGCCTTGCTGTTCGCCAGCTTCGGCAACCTCAAAGACTCGCTGCTGGTCTTCACCGGCGTGCCGCTCGCGCTGACCGGCGGCATTCTCGCGTTGTGGCTGCGCGGGATCCCGCTGTCGATCTCCGCTGCAGTCGGATTCATCGCGCTTTCCGGTGTGGCCGTGCTGAACGGGCTGGTCATGATCTCCTTCATTCAAGGACTGCGTCAGCAGGGCAGGGGGCTCGATGAGGCGATCCGCGAAGGCGCAATCAGCCGCCTTCGCCCCGTGCTCATGACCGCGCTCGTGGCCTCGCTGGGGTTCGTTCCGATGGCGCTGGCCATGGGCACGGGTGCGGAAGTGCAGCGTCCACTGGCTACGGTCGTCATCGGCGGCATTATCTCGTCGACGATTCTGACGCTGCTCGTGCTGCCCGCGCTCTATCGCATGTTCCACCGCGACGTGCCCCTCGCGCAGCGCAGTGAAGAAGGGACCGAGTTGATTGCGGCGGGCGATTGAAGTGACGATGGAACGCAGCGCGGAACGGAGCGATCGATAGTCAATGGACTTGATGGCGCTCTTCTTCTGGAGCTTTCTGGCGGCGACGGTTCTGCCCCTCGGGTCGGAGCCGGCGCTCGCTGCAGTCGTCAACCGTCGCGATGCGGTGGCGCTGCCAGTAACCATCGCGACCATCGGCAACTATCTCGGCGCATGCACGACGTACCTGCTGGCGATGTTCGCGTCGAAAGCTGTGAAGAGCGAACGGGCGGTGCGCCGCATGGAGCGTGCGACGGCACTCATCCGCAGATACGGCGCACCCGCTCTTCTGTTGTCGTGGGTTCCACTGCTCGGCGACGCGATCGTGGCCGCGGCTGGCGTGGCCCGCATTCCCTTCGTTCCCTTCTCACTCTGGACCATCGCAGGAAAGGCGGCTCGTTACGCAGTCCTGGCGCTGTTCGTCTACTCGCGATTCAACGACTGGAGCACCACATGAAATTGAGATGGCTCTTGCCCTGCCTCGTTCTTCTTCTGCTCACGGCCGTCCCAACCGACGCATTCGCGCATGGCGTCACCGCCGGCGACAAGGGCTACATCCAGGAGACCAGCGGGACGCGCATCCTCCCGTTCGTCTATCTCGGCGCGAAGCACATGGTCACCGGCTACGACCATCTGCTCTTTCTCGTGGGCGTGATCTTCTTCCTCTATCGGATGAAGGACATCGGCGTCTACGTGACGCTCTTCGCCCTCGGTCACTCCACCACGCTTCTCCTTGGAGTGCTCACCGGCGTGAGTGTGAGCGCGTACCTGATCGACGCGATCATTGGGCTTTCCGTGGTCTACAAGGCGCTCGACAACCTCGGAGCGTTCCGGAGATGGTTCGGCTTCCAGCCGAGCACGAAGGCGGCCACGCTGATCTTCGGGTTCTTCCACGGCTTCGGGCTGGCGACGAAGCTCATCGACTTCCAGCTCTCGCCTGCAGGTCTGATCCCCAACCTCATCGCCTTCAACGTGGGTGTCGAGGCCGGACAGCTGCTCGGTCTGGGCGCCATTCTCATCGCGATGGGCTACTGGCGTCGCACTCCAAGCTTCGTGCGTCACGCCTACACCGCCAACGTCATCCTCATGACCGCGGGCTTCGTGCTCGTGGGCTATCAACTGGCCGGTTACTTCATCAACGACGTCGCATAAGGATCGATCCATGCCTGACATCAGCAACTCTGTTCCCACCGAGCTCCCTTCCACGCGGAGACTCCTTCGCTCCACGCTCATCGCCGCGGTCATCGCGTCTTTTCTGCTCGTCGCTGTCGTACTGCCTGCAGAATACGGGCTCGACCCGACCGGGATCGGCAGCGCACTCGGCCTCACGGAGATGGGCAGGATCAAAGCGTCGCTCGCGAGAGAGGTCGAGCTCGCGGAGAGCGCGCCGGACAAGCCGCCGTCCATGTCGGCCGCGGCACCCGCAGCGGCGATGCCAGCACCCGAAACGACATCGTCCTCTTCGCCCGCGGCAGCAGCACCAGTGCCGGTCTCTCCAACGCCTCGCAGCGACGTCGCGACCATCACACTGCAGCCGGATCAGGGAAGGGAGATCAAGCTGTCGATGCGCGAAGGTGCCCGCGTGACGTACTCCTGGTCGACCGACAATGGCGTAGTGAACTACGACAAACACGCCGACTCGACGAGTCCGCCTCGCGAGTACTACGGCTACCAGAAGGGAACCGGCGTCGCGTCCGACCAGGGCGTTCTCGTTGCGGCGTTCGAAGGGTGGCACGGCTGGTACTGGCGAAACCGCGGGAAGAAGGTCGTGACAGTCACGCTGCGCGTGGACGGGGACTACCAGGACATCAAAGAGCCGGAATGAACGGTGGCTCCCCATGGCCCGATAACCAGCAAATATTTGCGGCGAGTCTCCGGTTCTGAATCGCAGCACAAGGGAGAACGACATGAACTCGAGAAAAGGTATCGGAGCGGTTCTGCTCACGTGTCTGGTAGCCACCCCGGCGGCCATGGCGCACGACCCGAAGGAACATGAGCGCGAAGCGAAAGAGATGAAGCGCGTTCCCGTTCAGATCCATCCCGCCCCGGTGCTCGAGCTCCCCAGAGAGCTGCCGAAGATCCGCTTTGAAGAAATGGATCGCAACGGCGACCGCAGGATCACGCGCAAGGAATGGCGCGGCAAGGGCAGCAGCTTCCGCAAGCACGATCGCAACAAGGACGGAGTGCTGTCCGGAATCGAAGTGGCGATTCCTTCCAAGCCGGTCGCAAAGTAACCCCGCGAAAAGGGTCTGTTGCGGGGTTACACGGCGCTCTGCGGCGCCACGCGATCAACGAGCGCACTGCGCAGCTGACGCGCATGCTGGCCGCTCGCTTCAGTAGGCGGAGACAGTGCAGCTCGAACTACGACCTCGCGCCGTTGCCGATCCACCGGAAGAGCAGCGTGGCCGCCAGCGCGCCGAGCAGTTGCGCGACGATGAAGCCCGGGATCCCATCCGGCGCGATGCCTGAGAACGTGTCCGTGAGTCCACGCGCGATGGTGACGGCCGGGTTCGCGAAGCTGGTGCTCGACGTGAACCAGTACGCGGCGGTGATGTATCCCGCGACGGTGATGGGTACGACCGCCGCACGCTTGCCGGTACCGTGCACCACGACGAGGAGGCCGAAGGTCGCGAGGAACTCGCTGAACAGCTGCGCGGCCCCAACGCGACTGTGGCTAGAGAGCGCAACCAGCGGCAGCTCGAACATGAGATGAGCGGCCATGACGCCGAGGATGGCGCCGACGGTCTGCGCAGCGACGTATCCCGGCACGCGGCGCCAGGCGAAGCCGCCCTCGAACGCGGCCGCGAGAGACACCGCAGGATTGAAATGCGCGCCGGAGATCGGACCGAAAGTGAAGATCAGAGTCACCAGAACGGCGCCCGTGGCGATGCTGTTCGCGAGCAGTGCCAGGGCCATGTTCCCTCCCGACAACTGTTCGCCCATGATGCCGGAGCCGACCACTGCGGCGACGAGGAGCCCCGTTCCGATCCCTTCACTGACGATGGCGCGCATCGCGAACATATTCGCATGAGCGAATGCGGGTGCGCCACCACAATCGTTGGCGATGCCGCCGCGCGTTGCCTTCGAATCCGTCACAGGCAAATTCGCGGCGTTGACTGAACAGGAATTCACCTGTGAGGAGAGCGTTTGAATCCGCACATGCAGACCATTCGACGCTCGATGCTCGTCCTTGCCGCCGCGCTTCTGATCGGGCTGCCGATGCGCGCGGCGGAGCAGCAGACGCTCGTTCTCGACATCAAGGGGATGCACTGCGCCGGCTGCGCATCCGGGATCGAAGCGATGCTCAGGCGCGTCGACGGCGTCACTAAAGCGGACGTGAGCTACAAGGAGACGCAGGCCCGCATCGAATACGATCCGGCCAGGGCCACCTCCGGGAAGATCATCGAGGCTGTGGAGAAGATGGGTTACCAGGCGACGCCGAAGAAGTAGTCACGCGATCTGCTGCGCGAGGAGCACGAAGTACACGCCGACGCCGATGAGCGAAACGCCGCTCACGACCTCGACGGCGCGTTGCCCGCGTTCGAGTCGCGCAAGCCATCCGGCAATCCGGCCGGCGAACAGCCCGACCAGTAGAAAAGGCAATCCACGCCCGACGCCGTACGCCAGCGACAGCACCGCGCCGTACAGCGGCTGTCCCACCGCGGCCGCAATCGTCAGCAACAGCATCAGCGGTCCGGCGGACGTCGTGAGCGTGGCCACGGTGTAGAAAAGCCCGTAGACGAACGCTCCGCCCATCCCACCGCGTTTCTTCACGTTCGGATTCGACACCCGCCGCCGCAGCGCCGGTCCGAAGAGCGCCACGAGGCCCGCCACGATCGACAGCACCGCCGCCGCAACCGCGAAGCTCGCGCTCCACTGCACGAGGAGACGGCCAAAGTACGCAGCCGCCGTTCCGAGCGCGAGGAGACTGAGCGTGACGCCGAAGAAGAACGACGCCGCAAGCGGCAACGCACTGCGCCGCGCTTTCGCGTCGTCTCCGTGATCGTGTGCACCGATGTAGCTGATCATCCCCACACCTGCGGGGAAGGTGCAGGGTCACGTCGTTGTGGACAGCAGCCCACCGATCAGCGCCGCGAGCGCGGCGATGGCCGGCTGATGTTCGATTGCCGTCGAAATGCGTTCCAGAAATTCGAAGGGATTCAATCCTCACATCTCGACGACGGCAAATCCATCGCGTCGAGAGCTCCTTGATCGTGGCTTCCAGCCCGCCCGCGGCTCGTCACGCAGGGCAAGCTGTAGCGGGGGCGGTGATTCTGCGGGATCGGTGGCCGGGCGGCACGTGCCGCCCGGGTTGTCGTGGCGTTACTGTTTGACCATGTCACGGCCGCAGCAGCAGCGCGGCGCTTCGGTGCCGTTGCAGCTCTCGGGCGCGCCCTTCGTCACCTCGATCTCACATCCGCAATTTGCGTCGGAACACTTGAAACGCTCACCTTTCTTGAATGCCATGACGTTCTCCTCCGTGACGCGGCTCTCCGCCGCATCGATCGATCACAACCCGGGCCGTACCACGGTCCGTATTCCAGCTTTCTTTGCGTTGCTCGCCGACGCCTCAATCCCGTCCAGAATCGGACATTCGCTCGTCGGGCCTTCGCCCGAGCAGGACCGCGTAATCTCGACGAGCGCGGTGCGCATGACACGCAGGGAGGCGATCTTGCCGTCGATGTCCACGATCTTCGTCTCCGCCTCCAGCTTCACGTCGGCGCAGCTCCTTTTGGGATCGAGCCGCAGCTCGAGGAGCTGCTGGATCTCGGCGAGCGTGAAGCCCAGCTCCTGGGCCTGACGGATGAAGCGGATCCGCCGGGCGGCATCGTCGTCGTAGCGGCGAAAGCCCGACCCCGGCCTCTTCGGTTGCGCGACGAGCTTCTTCCGTTCATAGAAGCGGATCGTCTCCACGCCCACGCCAGCCTCTTCCGCCAGCTCTCCGATCGTCATCATGCCTGCTCCTCATCTGCAAGATAGCGTCCGTACC
>JANMSA010000500.1:0-1926 GCA_031388865.1 Acidobacteriota bacterium
TCTACGGACGGCGGCCCTTCGACTCAATGTAGTGGAAGTCGACGAGATAGACGTTCTCGCCCCTCCCATGCCTGGCCACCTTCAGGAGATCGTCGACGCTCGCGAAGCCGCTCTGGCGCGCGAGACCCGGCGTGATCTGCCGGGGCGAGATCGGGACGATCGAGTCGATCTCAATCTCGCCTCCTTCGAACGCGTACCTCCTGCCGGCAAGAACGCGCGGACGGATCCAGACGCGAACGCTTCTCGTGATCGCACCACTGCGAACGCCATCTCGCAGGTATTTCGTGAACAGCAACCTGCGAGTCTAGCGCGCTGCGTTCGCACTGAGCCGCGCCAACCCGCACGCGAAGTAACCGCTCCTGGAGCTCACGCGGCGGTTTGGCGTGGCTTAGTGCAGATCATGACTCGGTCATTGCTTTAGCCGCCCACCCGCCTGCGCCTCAGCCGCGTAAGCCCGCCGCATTCTGCGCTCGGCGCAATCCGCCGATCAGTCGCCTTGATAGGAACAACGTCCTGAGACGCAACAGCTAGCCGCCGATTCGAAGCACCTCTCCCGGACCAATTGTCCCGAGAACCTTCATCAGCTGCGGCACATGGGCCCTGAGATCGTGAAGTCGGTTCCGACCACCGAGAACTACGACCGCGATTCGCAGCTCTGCTAGGTTCTGTTGGAACTCGAGACTCCGATCCGCCGTCACGAGAACGGTGAACCCTCGGTCGACGGCTGCCCGAAGTAAAACTCCGTTGCGCAACCCGAGCCAGCCCTCTTCCCGAACGGTGGAAACCTGCAGGCCGGAGAGTTCCGCCGCGAGCCGTCGCGGGAGTGATTCGTCAACGAGAACTCGCAACGCTGACAACGGCCTCTCTCGCTGCTTCCAGGGCGGCGACCGCCTTTTCTCGGCTCACGGATGGGAACTCCGAAAGAAACTCGTCGAGCGTATCGCCTGCCTCGAGGAACTCGAAGAGCGTCCGGGCAGGAACGCGAGTCCCCATGAACACAGGCTCTCCCCCCATGATCTCGGGATCGCTTTGGATGACCTTCGGAACGTCTGCCACGCGGCCATCTTACTCCTCGCGACGGCTCAGGCGGCTAACTCTGCACTCGACAACCTCAGTCGCATCTATTCGTTGATGCAAGTGCATAGCGATCGATATCTACATCTACCCGTAGAGATCCACTCGAGGAGTCGCCGGCTCAGGCTCCTCCCCCTCTCCATGCACGGATGCGTTCCACGACCTTCTCCGTCGTGAAGCCCAGTTCCTCGGCGATGCGCTCCGCGGGGGCGCTCGCGCCGAAGCGGTCGATGCCCATCCCAGGCGCCGTGGCTCGCGTATTTGGACCAGCCGTCGCTACGGCCGGCTTCGATGCAAACCAGGCGGCTGCGATCTATGATGCTCGAACAACGGAGGAGCTCGTCATGAAGAAGGTTCTCTTCAATCTGGCATTCGTGTGTGTCGCCCTTTCTTTCCTGCCGCACAGCGGCGCCAATGCCGCCGAGCGGCACGGGCTGTCGACGGTCGACAGCGCCTGGGCAAAAGCAATGCTCGCGAACGATGCGCGCGCCTGCGCCGCGCTCTACACTCACGACGCCGTCCTCGTCCTGCCGGGCACCGGAGCGATCAAGGGGCGCAAGGCGATCGAGGAGGCCTACACCGGATGGTTCGCGCAGGTACGCGTCACCGCCGCCGCGATCAACGACGCCGAGTACCGCTCCGCTGGGAACGTCTCCTCAGGCTGGGGAACCTGGACGCTCACGACCGAGCCGAGGACAGGCGGCGCGGCGACGACGGAGACAGGCACGTGGTGCGCCGTTGCCGTCAGGCAGAAGGGCGTGTGGAGGTACGCCGCCGACCACGCGTCCGCCGATCCTGCCCCCCCCGCCGCATCGAACTAAACATCCCATCGGTACCATGCAATCGATCTCG
>JANMSA010000030.1:0-4420 GCA_031388865.1 Acidobacteriota bacterium
TTTCCTGTCGAGAACCACGTCATCTACTACCGGCACGAGCACGAGGTATTGATTGCCAGAGTGCTCCACGGACGACGTGATCAAGGCGCTGCGTGGACTCGCAGGACGGCATCGAGCACCAGGTCGAGGTCCTTGCCCACATCCTCCGCCAGAAAGCGAAGAACGAGGTAGTCGTTCTCCTGAAGGAGCTGGTCCTTGCGGCGATCCCGCCGGTAGGCGACGGGGTCCGCGAGGTGCTGCGCACCGTCCAGTTCGATCGCGACGCGCGCATCGACGCACAAGAGATCGACCTCCAGACGGCTCTGGCCGTCGAATGGCATCGGGAGCGCGACGTTGAGACCAAATCGCCCCTTGGTCTCAGGAAGCGTCTCGAGCCGTCGGAAGCAGAGCGCCTCCGTCGCGCTCCGGGCTCGCTCCACCCCAACGGCGTCCTCAGGGAATGTACGAGCCGCTCCGCGGGCCGATGGCTTGCGCTCGGCTCGCAACAGATGCCGGTTCACTCAGCCGCGCCCTCGGTGTTGGAGCATTCGTTGCGCAGGGCCAAGTAGATCGAGGCAGCGCCGAGGGCTCGGCGTCAGAATGCGGGACCGGCATGGACCATCCCGGTGGTGGGCACAGTTTCGGGCACAGTCCACGTTCGATCGTGCGCCGCCAGCGCTGCACTGAGAACAGCGCAATTTCCTCAGCATTTCCCCGAAAGCGAATCTCGGAAAAACGGTCGCTTTGGAACGGGCTGAATGCCGATCCCGCAAGTGCCACCTTCTCGTATACTTACAGCCTGCGGTGAGGTGGCTGAGTGGCCGAAAGCGGCGGTTTGCTAAATCGCGGCGCGCCTCTCGGGACTTCTCGAAAATCACAGCAAATCTGGCCGTTTCAAGCACTTGCCCGATCGGGCGAGTTGGCTCCCGGTGGCTCGAATTGCCCGATTCTTGCCCGCCGCAGGGACAATCTCAGGGACAGAGTCTGGTCCTGCGTTGACCACGCGGTCGACCCGTGGGACCATCTAATTCGCATCAAATTAGATGAGGCTCCCATGCTCGATCTCGCCAACGACATCCGGTCTCTGAGTGACTTCAAACGCAACACCGTCGCGCTGCTCGACCGGCTCCGAGAGACCGGAGGTCCACTGGTGCTGACGGTGAACGGGAAGGCCGAGCTGGTGGTACAAGATGCGGCGGCCTATCAGGCGCTGCTCGACCGCGTGGAGACCATCGAGGGCATTCAGCGCGGCCTGCAGGATGTGAAGGCCGGGCGCATGAAGCCGGCAAAGCAGGTCTTCGACCGACTCCGCCGCAAACATGGCATACCGCGTTGAATTGACGCGGGCGGCGGAGGCCGAGCTCGAAGCGCTCTATCTCTGGGTGACGGGCCGGGCGCCATCGCAAGGCGCCGCGTGGTTCAACGGCCTCGAGCGAGCCGTGTTGGCGCTTGACGAGCATCCCGAGCGGTGCCCGGTCGCACCCGAGAGCACTCAATCTGACCGTCCGATTCGAGTGCTGCGCTACGGACGAAAGCCCCACGTCTATCTGGTGTTTTTCACTGCGGACCCGCACAAGCAAATTGTCCAGGTGATTCACTTGAGACGCGGCGCTCGGCAGCGACCAACCGCTGAGGAGCTAGAGGCAGAGCGATGAAGGCTTGCGGATGGCGAGTTCCTCAGGTCCGAATGGAGACGCTCCATGCCCGCCGCTATTGTGGCCGCGAAAGACCGTGAACGCTTCGCTCGTGCCCGCGCCCGCGGCGACGCTCGTGCCCAGGATCCGTCCGCGATTGTCGGGGCGCGCTACGATTTCGAAGCGATCCGCGTGTGTATCGAGCCACTGAATGGCGACCACTCTCATGTGCTCGACACCGCCTGTGCCCATTCGATCGCGGCGATCGGCCTGCCTTGAATTCCGAGACTTGCTGTCGATTCGAGGACTACTAACGAAGGCGACGGTATGTCAGACCGGTGCCTTCCGTTTACTCGCCGAGTTCTGGGTTCATACGTGGCAACGCGTTGGCCAACTGCGACATGTCCACGATCGCGGACGCCCGCAATTGTGGGTTCCGGATTTTCTGGCACCGGTTCTCCGGAAACTCTGGCACCGGGACCATCCTGAGGGATGGCGGGGTCGAGTTTCAAGTGCTTCGTGCGGCCTGACGGCCCATCAAGAGTGATCCATCGGCCTCGTTCCAAGACGCGATCGAGAATGGCGGAGGCGAGGTCGGGATCGTGGAGCACGCGCCCCCAGTCGTGCATCGGCTTATTGGTGGTGAAGACCATTGGCCGTTTTCGGAGATGCCGATCGTTGACCACGTGATACAGCACGTTGGCCGCCTCGGGGCCGTACGTGAGATAGCCGACCTCATCGATCACCAAGACGTGCGGGTGCGTGTAGCGGTCCAGCGCGTCGTGGAGGCGGCCGGTCCGGCTCGCATTGGACAGATCCTCGATCAAGTGGGCGGCGGTGGTGAAGAGCGCATCGAAGCCGTGTTGGATCGCGCGGTAGGCGATGGCGACCGACAAGTGCGTCTTGCCGCGTCCCGTCTTGCCGTGCAGGATCAGCGAGCGGCCGTCGGTCACGAAGTCGGGCCCGAGATACGAGCCCAGCAGCGACACCCGGAGCTGGGATTGCAGGGTGAAGTCGAAGTCGTCGATCGTCTTGAGGTAGGGGAAGTGGGCCCGGCGCGTGAGCCGTTGTAGCCGGGTTTGCGTACGATGTGCGACTTCGTCGGCCACGAGCAGCGCGAGAAAATCCCGATAGGACCACTGCTCCTCCTCGGCGCGCGTGATCGCGTCGGGATGGACCCGACGCATGTTGGCCAGGTGCAGCCGCTTGAGCAACGCGTCGAGCTCGAGGGCGGACAGATCGAGCCCCGGCGGGCGAGCGGCCGTCGCCGTCATTGGACTGAGCCCTCACCAAAGAGCGCGCCCGAGGCCTGCAGGGCGCGTGCGATGTAGGGCGCGCCGAAGACCTGCGCGCGCAAGCCGTCTTCGAAGGCCCAGCGCACACGATCCGGCCCGTGGCGCTGGAGCAGATCGTGGAGGTGGTCGACATCCCGGATCCACTCCTTCGGCCGCCGATGCACGATCTCGGTCAAGTAGGCGAGGGCCGGCGCGCCGAGGTCCAGGAGGTGCTGGCGCTTGAGGTACCGCTTGGCGCGCTTGCCGGCCACGGCCGCGACCAGTGCCGCGCGATGGTCGGGCAGGGTCGATCCTTCGCCGCGGATGAATTTGCGTTCGTGCGCGACGTCGAACCGGCCAGCGACGATGCGGATCCGATCGCGGTACAGATAGAGCGTGCCGGCGATCCCAATCGCCTCCGGCGGCATCGAGTAGGGATGGGTGTCATGCACCACGGTGCCGGTGGGGCCGACGTACACCGGGACGCGCAGCGCCAAGTCGTCGGGCCGCACTTTGAGCGCCCGGAGACGCGGCTGCTCTTCGGCCAGCCGGACTGCCGGAATCGTGCGCGTGGCGCGACAGGGGCGGTCTTCGTTGACCTCGCGGTGCCACTCCGCCAGTTGCGTCTGCAGATCGGCCGCGTCGTGGAAGCGCCGTTGCTTGAAGAAGGATCCCTTGACGAAGCCGACTAGATTCTCCACCGATCCTTTTTCCTGCGGTCGATAGGGCCAGCACACATCGATGCCGACGCCCAGTTCGAGGACCGCGTAGGCCAACGTCGGATTCCATTCGGTGACGACCCCGTCGCGCCCCCACTTGAGCGCGACCGTCTTGGGGCGGTCAAAGACGCTGACGAGGGGCGCGCCGCCCCAGCTCTGCAGATGGTCGGCGAAGTGGCGAATGAGCGTCTCGGTCGTCTCATCAGGCACGCGCGAGACGCGGACCGTCCGGGAGTATTTCAGCCGCGACGCGAAGAACCGAATCCGTTGCGTCGCCCCATCGACATACTCGACGTCCACTTGGCCGAAGTCGTGCTGACTGAATTCGCCAGGCAGACCCTCAAACCGGACCAGCGGGGTCTGGTCCTTCGGCCGCACGGCGGCAATGAGCGCAAAGAGCGCGGTCTTCTGTCCCGTGTACCCCGCGAGGCGCATGCGACGCAGGACCTCGACCGACTTGAGATCGCGCTCGGCCTCCAGGAGATCGGCGATGGGTTTCCGGAAATCCTCGACCAGACTGGGACGACCAATGCCGCGCGTCAGACGCTCCGCCGCATCATCGACGTGCGTGACCCCGCCCTCCTTGGCGACGCGTTTGACCGATCGGACCGAGACCCCCGTCAGCTGCGCCACCGCCGCCTGCGAGTGTCCGGCCTTCAGTAATACCTGGATTTCGTGTCGTTTGAGCATGCCCAACATCCTCCCCCCTTGCCCCACACGTTGCTGGGGCGAGGGGATTCTTAGCGCCTCCGGCCGCGGCCGGTGGTGCCAGAATTTCCGGAAGATTTGGTGTCAGAATTTTCGGAACCCGCAA
>JANMSA010000505.1:0-1651 GCA_031388865.1 Acidobacteriota bacterium
ACGGTCTGGATGCGCGCGCCGACCAGGTCCTTCGGCGTCACGTTCTTCCAGGTCTTGCCGTTGTCGCGCGTCACGCTGACGGGGCCGTCGTTGGCGCCGACCCAGATCACGCCGCGCTCCAGACGCGATTCGATCATCGAATAGATCGTCGAGTAGACTTCTTCACCGGTGACGTCCCTCGTGATCGGATTGCCCGAGACGATTTGATACTGCGGTTCCTTCGCGGTGAGGTCCGGGCTGATGATGTCCCACGACACGCCCTCGTCTATCGAGCGATGCAGCACGTGCGAGGCCTGGTAGATGACGCGCTCGTCGTGTGGCGACACATAGACGACGGTCTGGCGGGGGAAGCGGAACTTGATCTCGTCAGGATCGTGGCCGTAACGATTCTGGGGGTAGACCCAGTAATGTTTCTCCTGGCCGGTGTCTTCACCTGGCCAAGTCTCCGGATGAAGGGTACGGGTGCCTTCCTGCGCGACCGTGCGATGCGGATCGGTGTGCCCTTTGTTCTTTCGGTACTCGTACTGGCGCCACTGGCCTACATCCCCGCATGGATGATCACACCGCGCACCTCGTCCTTCATGCAGCAATGGCTCGCCCTCGGTGAATGGCCTGCGGGTCCGGCGTGGTTCCTCTGGGTGCTGCTGGCCTTTGCGCTCGTGACCGCCGGGGTGATGCGCATCGCACCGCGGTCGGGCCGGGTGCTCGAGAGTGTGACGACTGCCCTCTCGAAGCGCCCTATTGTTTATTTCCTTGCTCTCACCGGCGCCTCGGCACTCGTGTACCTTCCAATGGCTGCAGCAGTCGATCCGACGCACTGGACGACCGCCGGACCGTTCTACGTTCAGACCAGTCGCATCGTGCACTACCTTCTCTATTTCATGGCCGGAATGGGCCTTGGCGTAGCCGGCGCCGATCGTGGTCTCCTGTCGGCGGAGGGGCCGCTCGCCCGCAGGTGGCCGGTGTGGATCGCTGCTTCGATGGTCTCGTTCGCACTGGCAATCGTTACGTTTCTCACAGTGATGTCTGCACTGGCGAAGGGTGGACCGGGAATCGCTCTGGCCACGTTTGGCAACTTCACCTTCGCGCTTTCCTGCGCTGCTTCGTCCATGGCCGCAATCGCGGTGTTCCTCAGATTCGCAAAACATGCCGGACGGTTTGCACAGAGCCTGATGGCGAACGCCTTGGGCATCTATCTCCTGCATTACATCTTCGTCAACTGGCTGCAGCTGGCAATGCGCAGCCTGGAGCTGGGTGCGGGCGCAAAGTTTCTGATCGTCGTCGCCGGATCCATCGCCGGCAGCTGGATCCTAAGCTCGCTGCTGCGCCGTCTCGCCGGTACTCTCCTCCGGCCACGTTCCGCCGGGTCGCGCGGATCGGCGTCCGCCCCGGATCTGGCCCGTCACTGAGTCGAAGCATCGTGTGGCCGAGGTCGATGACGCCCGACCTCGGCCCTTTGCCACGGTGCTCCCGCCTGATCCAAGCCGGTCGGGAATGGTGACGCGCCAGCTGAGCGGCCACACACGTACAGAACCATCGTTCCGGGCAGCCCCTTTGCACCACGACGCGCGATGAACCACACGATCATCGTCCTGTTTGGCGGCCGTTCCGACGAGCGCCATGTAAGTGTCGCCTCGGCGCAGAACGTCCT
>JANMSA010000113.1:0-1923 GCA_031388865.1 Acidobacteriota bacterium
CGCGCGGACGCTCTCTGCACCTCCACGAATCCCAGGCTCTCGCTGGTCATGGGAACGGGAGCTTCGATTCGCGCCCGGGGCGGGTACCAGATCCTCCGGGCGTGTGAAGAGCTCGTCGAAGCGGAGTTTCGCCGGACGGGGAGGCGCGGACTGCCAACCGGTTCGGCACATGCGACCATCGCCGGCGATCTGCCAGCGAAAATCATCTTGCATTGCGTAGCCAGTGATGCCGCGCATCGTTCGTCCGTGGACATCATTCGCAGCTGCGTCCGGAATGCTCTGGCCCTGGCCGAGTCATCGGGCTGCAGCAGCATGGCCATGCCCCTCTTCGCCACCGGCCACGCCAGGTTCGGGTTCGACCAGGCGCTTCTGGCAATGGCGGAGACGCTGCGAGATGAGCCCTCAGCTGTGCAGCGCGTCTTTGTGGTCGTCCATGATCCCGATCGAGCAGGGGACGTTGTTCGACGGATCCGCTCCATCATCCCCGGTGCCGAGGTTGACGTGGAGCGAGGGCCCCAAACCGCCGATGAGCCGTTGGACACGTGGCCGGCTGATTGAGCCGATTCGTGCGTGGAACTCCAGCATGTTTGAAGAGAGTCGTAGCACAACGGCTGAGAGCGTTACGCGCCGCGGGTGACGAAGATCACACCCTTGCGTGACTCCCCGCATCGGGTCTGAAGCCTGTTTTTTGGCACGATGCTGTCTCGAGATCGAGGAGGAGTCCTATGCAGGAACTGACGTTGGCGTTTGTGGGATCAGGGGGTGACGGTGCGGTGTCGGCCGGCGACATCGTTGCGGCCGCCTGTGCAGGCCAGGGTCTGCATGTCCTCAAGACTGAAGCCTACGGACCGCAGATCCGGGGCGGGGAATCCTCGTCGACGGTCAGGGTTAGCGGCACCCCGATTCACGCGCAGTCCGATACGGTCGATGTGCTGGTCGTCTTCAACTGGGCCGAGCTTGCCCGCTTTCGGGACGAACTGACGTTGGCCGACGACGCCATCATCTTTCATCAGAGCGGCGATGAACCGCCGCCAGCGATTGGCTCACGCCTCTGTTTCGGCGTGCCGTTCACCGCTCTCGCTCGAGAGTGCGGCGCCCCGGGAGCAAAAAACGTCCTGGCCGTGGGATGGGTCGGCGCGGCACTGGGCCTGCCGCTCCATGGCATGCGCAGCGCGATCGCGCGCCGTTTCGCGAAGAAAGCGCCAGCCGTCATCGAATCGAATCTGCGAGTGTTCGATCGCGGTGTCCTCGAATCCGCCAGCCTCGATTCGCTTCCGAAAGGGCGGCTGACCTGGACGCCCGGCGCGCCCAAACTGCTCATGTCCGGGAATGAGGCCTCCGCATTCGGCGCGATACACGCCGGCTGCCGCTTCTTCGCCGGCTACCCCATCACGCCCTCAACCGAGATCCTTCAATTCCTTGCTGAATGGCTGCCGAAACTGGGTGGGAGCACTCTCCAGACCGAGGACGAGCTCTCTGCCATCGGGGCCACAATCGGTGCATCGTTCGCGGGAAGGAAAGCAATGACGGCCACGTCCGGCCCGGGCCTTTCGCTGATGGCCGAGCTGATGGGGCTCGCTTCGATCGCCGAGATTCCGGTGGTGATCATGAATGTGCAGCGTGGCGGACCTTCGACCGGCCTGCCCACGAAAAGCGAGCAGTCCGATCTCTTGCACGCCTTATACGCAAGCCACGGCGATACGCCGCGCGTCGTGATTGCCTGCTCGGACGTGGAGGAGTCGTTCCACGCCACCGTGGACGCCTTCAACATCGCCGAGGAGTACCAGCTGCCCGTCATCATCCTGTCCGATCAGTCGATCGCGCAGCGGCGGCAAACCGTGGATGAGGCCACCCTGGACCACGAGGTCCGACAGCGGAGGTACGCGGCGTCCAACGATCCTCGTGCGTATCGGCGCTATGCAA
>JANMSA010000162.1:0-2569 GCA_031388865.1 Acidobacteriota bacterium
CCAAGCTCCATGGGCGCGAATTCGCCTACGTTATCGAAAATTGCGGCGCGAGAGTCTGCTTCACGGCCTCGAACCAAGCCGACACGCTCTCACACAACTTTCAAGGTCCGGGCGTGCGCTGCGAGATCGTCTGCGCTGATCGCGAGGAGTACGGACGGCTGTTGGCGTCGGAGCCAATCGACGTGGCCGAGGTGTCGCCAGAGGAGCCAGCCTGGCTGTTTTATACGAGCGGCACGACGGGTCGCCCGAAGGGCGCCACGCTCAGCCACCGCAATCTATGGCTGATGACGCTGAGCTTCGTGGCTGACGCTGGCCCGTTCGACACGCGAACGCGCGCCCTACTGGTCGCCCCGCAATCCCACGCTTCGGGACTCTTGCTCATGGCTTACATGACGCGGGGAGGCGCGGCCGTGATGCCTGAGAGCGGTGGCTTCGATCCCGCCGAGATGATTCCCCTCATCAACCACTTCGGCTCTGTCGGATTCTTTGCCGCGCCGACTATCCTCAAACGGTTCATCGAGGCGGACGAGATTGGATCACTCGATGTGTCAAGGCTCGACACTATCGTGTATGGCGGCGGCCCCATGTACGTTGCGGATACATTGAAGGCGCTTGACGTTGTCGGACCGCGCCTATGGCAGATTTACGGGCAAGGCGAGACGCCGTGCACGATTGCCTACCTGTCCAAGGAAGCGCACGGCGAGAGCGACCATCCGCGCTTTCTGCAGCGACTTGCGTCAGTTGGGCTACCCCGGACGGGCATCACGATGCGGGTAGTTGACGATGAGCTGACTCCAGTTCCAGCCGGCGTTGTCGGCGAGATCATAGTTCGCGGTGACACCGTCATGAGCGGCTACTGGAACAACCCGCAGGCGAGCGCCGACGCCTTGAAGGACGGCTGGCTCAGGACAGGCGACCTCGGCTTCGTCGACGATGAAGGCTTTCTCACGCTCAAAGACCGATCGAAGGATCTGATCATCTCAGGTGGGTCCAACATCTATCCGCGCGAGATCGAAGAAGTGCTACTCACGCATCCAGGCGTTCGCGAGGCCGCGGTGGTCGGCGTTCCGCATCCCGAGTGGGGAGAGGAGCCGGTCGCCTATATCGTGGCGTTCGCGGACCGCGCGCCTAGCGAGCATGATCTCGATCGGCTTTGTCTTGACAACATCGCACGGTTCAAGCGTCCGAAACGCTACGTTTTCGTTGATGACCTTCCGAAAAACAACTACGGCAAGATTCTGAAGACCGAGCTGCGCCATCGGGCGATCGAGGAGAGCGTCGTCGCGGGAGGGCACTCGCTATGAGTTACGAAACGATCGATCTCGAATACGAGGGCGCAGTGGCGACGCTTTCACTCAATCGTCCGGCTTCGTTGAATGCGCTGACGCCCGGCATGGTGGCTGAGATCCGCGACGCACTCGCGAGCGTGCGGCGTTCGGAGGCTCGAGCCCTGATTCTGACGGGTCGTGGGCGCGCCTTCTGCTCCGGCGCGGATCTTTCGGGAGGCACGTTCGCGTCCGGATCGCAGGGAGGTGGGTACGGCGCAAGCGTGGCGAGCGCCCTTGAGGAAAATTTCAATCCTCTTATTCGGGACCTATACAGCCTCGACATTCCTACGGTTTCAGCCGTCAACGGTGTCGTGGCCGGGGGCGGGGTCGGACTGGCGCTCGTCGCAGACATCTGCATCGCCGCGCGCTCGGCGTCTTTTGTTCAGGTTTTCGGGCCGCGCCTGGGCATCGTCCCCGACGCGGGCTCGAGCTGGCTGATGGCCCGGCTACTTGGCCGTGCGCGTGCCCTCGGGCTCTCGATGCTCGGTGATCGTCTTGGGGCCGAAGATGCGGTCGCCTGGGGGCTGATATGGCGGGTGGTGGATGATGATGTGCTTACGCAGGAGGCCATGGCACTCGCGTCCAAGCTAGCCGATGGCCCGACCCGCGCTTTCCCCAGCATTCGCAGGATCACTGACCTCGCGATCGACAATTCGCTAACGTCGCACCTCGATCTCGAACGCGACTACCAGCGCGTCCTGTGCGACTCCGCAGACACGGTGGAGGGCGTGGCGGCCTTCAAGGAGAAGCGCGTTCCGGTCTTCACTGGGCGCTGAGTTCACGGGAGGACGGACGTGGGGAGGCGGTTGCAGGACAGGGTCGCTATCGTGACCGGCGCCGGCTCGATCGGTGCGGGCTGGAGCAACGGAAAGGCCGCCGCGGGCGTCCAAAGTCGTGGCGATGGATCTTGATGCTTCCGCTCGTCGACGGAGGCCTGACCTGCAAGTTTGCTTAAGTTCAGCGCAGGTCACTGCCTTAACAGCCTATCGCCCGTAGATACCGATATGCGCGACCGACTCCTCGACACCCCAGATACCGCCCCCATTTTCCTGGATAGCGAGTCGCGCCGATGGAACTTGACGGGTCCCGCATTCGCCGCGCAGCTGCGACACCAGTTCAAAGACCTGCCCCAGGCCAGTCGCGCCGATCGGGTGGCCCTTGGACTCCAAGCCTCCTGACGGATTGATCGCGACACGACCGCCGATTGTCGTGGCACCAGACTCCGCGAATACTCCGCCTTC
>JANMSA010000216.1:0-2082 GCA_031388865.1 Acidobacteriota bacterium
CGCTCAGCGGCGACGCCATCGTCGTCTATTCAAACAACAGCACCACCACTGAGCTGGCCTACCGCACGTGGAATGGCAGCGGGTGGAGCGCCGCGACGACGCGAGTGTCGAATCGCACGGCGCAGATGGTGAACTGGGTCAAGCTCGCTCCGCATCCGACGACGAATGCCGTCGCGCTGGCATTCTCGGATACCGCGCAGGACCTCTCGGCGTTGATCTGGGACGGGGCCGCCTGGGGAAACGAGCCCGCGGCGGTCCTTGACACAGACCTTTCGCTGGCTACCACCGCCGGCGACTACGACACCTTCGACCTCGCGTACGAGAACTCGGGCGAGCTTCTGCTCGTGTGGGGAAACGAACTTTGGTCGGGCAGCGACGCGCGGCACGTCCGCTTCACCACGGTATGGTCGACGACCAACGAGGTCGCGAACCTCGGCGTCGTCCCCGCTCACGTGAGTCTCGCGGCCGATCCGGGAAGCGACAACGTCCTCCTCGCCTTCAGCCGCGACGGCGGCAGCACGGAGCTCCGCGGTTCGCGCTGGAACGGTACGGCGTGGAGCGCGCCGACGCTCCTCAACGGGGTCGCCGGTGCTCAGGTTCCAGTGGGCTCGGCAGCCTCTCGACGCCCCTTCTCAACCGGCTGGCTCACCTCCGCAACCACCGAGGTCGGCATCGTCCCGTACAGCACGAGCGCGAGCGCGACCACGATCAATTACTTCTACTTCGACATGGCGAACTCCACCTGGAATTACGGAACGGCGTGGACGCCTGGCGGAGCCGCAATCGGGGCGGAGCAATGGCTGCGCGTCGTCCGCGATCCAAACGGCGGCGACACGGCCATGGTCACCTTCTCGGATACCAACAGCGATCTCTGGGCCAAGCGCGTGGTGTTGTCGCCGGGACCGGTCTTCACCTGGACCAACGCCGACGGCGGGGCTGCACTCACCACGACGCTCGCGAATCTCGGAGTCGAAAACTTTTCGTTCGCCTACGCCCGACTGCTCACCACGCTGACCGTCGGAAACGGCACCAACCCTGCCGACGCCACGGTCTGTCCGGGGAGTGCCGCCACCCTGCTCGACGCATTTGTTCTTCAGACGAACTTCGGTACCGATACGGTCACCGCCGTGACCGTTGCGCTCGCGGCAGGCACGTGGAACGGCATCAGTTCGGCGGAGATCACGAACGACAGCGGTGCCACGGTCTATGGATCGGTGGTGCCGGCCGGCGACTCGGTCACGGTCACGCTCACGACGAACATCGTGGCCACGACCGCAGCGACACAGTACAAGGTTCGGATCGTGCCGAAGACGCATGCGGCGATGCCGCCGCGTCCCGGCAGCTCCTATGGCGTGACCGGAACGGTGACCAGTCTCGCCAGTACCTATACGAAGGCGTATGGCGATACGACGAGCGCCACGCTCACGATCGACAACGCTTCGCCGACCGAGGCCGCGTGGGGTGCGAATGCGGGGGGGAATGGGGCTGTCACCCTCAACTGGACGAACCCCGCGCTCGACTTTCTCCAGGTGGTGATCGTGCGCAACACGGCTACGCCGATTGCCGACGCTCCCACGGAAGGGGGGACGTACAGCGTGCCCGCAACGATCGGCGCGAGTGCGATTGTCTACGTCGGAAATCTGCAGACGTTCACCGACACGAGCGTCACGAACGGAACGACCTACTCCTACAAGATCTTCGCGCGCGACCCGTGCGGCAACTACTCCTCGGGGCTCGAGGGCGGCGCGCTCACACCACAGGCGCCGAATCCGAGAGTCACAGCCCTGCCCGGGTCCGGAGTCGTCGATTCCTGCACGCAGATCAGGATCAGTGCGCCGTTCAACAGAGATACGCCCACCGCCAACAACACCGTCACGTTCGACCGTGCCACAGGCATCGGCGGACCGTGGACAACTGTGTGCACCAACGTCGGTACCGGAAACCCGCGACCCTGCACGGCAGGTGGTCTGATTGCAGGAACGACGTACTACTTCCGCCTCACATTCACCGATCCCGAGGGAGTCGACGGCCAGAATCCGCAGATCGTTGGCCCGTTCACCACACCGGCGAGCTGTCTTTCCG
>JANMSA010000222.1:0-6824 GCA_031388865.1 Acidobacteriota bacterium
CGTTCAGCCCTTCTTGCCTGCAGCGGCCGCTGTTGCTTCCGCCTTCTTCTTCCGTACGAGGGCAACTGCTTCATTGCGGATGCGGTCCGCTTCCGCCACGAGCAGCTGCTGCTTGACCGGGTCGGTCTCGATCGGTGCCTGCTGGCGGTACAGAAGGCTCAGGTAAACCATCGCCTCGAAGTACTCTCTCTTGAGCTGGATGGCCCGATGCAGGGCCGCCTTCCCTCTCTCGATGATCTGCAGACGCTCGGCCATGTCCGCCGGTGGATTCTTGGCGATCTTCTCGTAACAGACCACCCCGAAGACGTAATAGGCTTCCGGGTTCCGCGGGTCGAGGCGGGTGATCCGCTCGTACCAGTTCAGAGCCTCGGCAAAGTTGCCCTGCTTGGCGTAAAGGGTGGCGATCGAGCGGGCGGCTTCGAGATCGCGCGGGTGCGTTTTCAACCACTCCTGGAAGTAGCTGATCGCCTCGGTGATGCGATCGGCATTCAGGTAGAGATTGATGAGCGCTTCCCGGGCAATGCGGTCGTCCGGACGTTTGCGCAGGTACCTGCGCAGCTCCTGGATCGCGCTGTCGGCCGTCTTCACGTTGGCCGGCGTCTTGTCCTCGGGCTTGTACATCCCGATGAACGAGTAGCCGATCATCCGGTCGAGATCCGGGAAACCCTGCGGGTCGATCTCCCTGGCGCGCTGATAGTGCTGGAGCGCCGTCGCGTATTCTTCCCTCGCGTACGCGTCGTTCGCGTCGCGAATCTGAATACGAGTTCGCACCTGCTGGCAGCCACCTACCGTCAATAGGGAAAGAGAAAGTGCCGCAAGAAGGCACAACTTCTTTGTCATGTGATTCCGAACTCCCAGATGAGTGATCGCAGAACTGTGCAGGGCGTTTCGGGCTGCATCGCTGCCCGCGTCAGGCAATGGCCAGCGAATATACAGATGGGTCGCATCACCGTCAACCTGTTTGCTAGTACCTGAAACCGAAAGTTTTAGCCGGAAAACGCATCTCTGAAAAAGCCATTCCAAAACGCTGACAACCGCTTGGCATTCATGACACTCTGCAGCTTGGACACCAGGAGACCGCGAAAAGAAACCGGGATGCGTTCAACGGGTCGCGAGCGGCCTCTCAGCCACCTGATCAGTACGGCTTCCACTCCGACGTCAAATCACTGATGGCCGACCACAGCTCCGGAAATAGTGGCTCCCGTGTCCCGGCCTCCAGTTGCGCCGCGGGAACACCCTTGAGCGACATCACCCGCTCCCCGATGATGCGGTAGGCGAGGCGCATATGCGTGAAGCGCCACTTCATGAATGCCTCGTCATAGTCCAGCATCGATTGCAGCAGCCGGAACAGCGGATAGCGCTCCCGGGGAACGCGCTCGATCTCGAGGACCGTCACGGAGTGTTTTGCGAGCAGCGCCTCAAAGCGTGGGCCGAGGCGCTTGCCCACGTCGAGGAGACGCTGAAAGCCGGGCGACTCCTGCCCGCTACCCCGCCCCAGCGAACTGGTGCGCAGCACGTGATAGTCAGCGGGAGCCATCGTCTCCAGGATCACGATCTGCTCGCGGAGAAGATCGAGGATCAGCCGGCAGCGGTGCAGCAGGTCTGCCGCGTGCTCCGGCTCATCCCTTTCGATGTGCAAGCCCGCGCGATCGACTTCGTAGTCGATGTGATGCAGCCACAGCTCGGCAGACTGGTGAGTGACCTGGAACAGCCGCTCCTCCGGATTCGACAGCTTGTCGAGCGGCTTCTGCAGTTCAAGGAGCTCCGGTACACGCACGTAGCGTTCGTAGTCAGTCTTTCCTTTTCCTTCGAGGATGGGTCCGGTATGCGGCATGGACGCGGATCATATCGCGCGCTTGTCGCGTCTTCGCGCGGGTTGTCGGTTGCCAGTTGTCTCGCGCGCTCCGCCACGGGTTGTCAGTTGTCAGTTGTCGGTTGTCTGCGGGTTCTCGCGCCAGCGGCAGTTCGTGAATCGCTGCTCGACGTATCTATGCGTCAGCCGCGGGGAATGTCATTCGATCGTGGAACGGCTCTATGGCCCGTGGTTGGGGATCACGTGAGAGACAACGGGTGTGCGGGTGGGTGGAGCACCGACAACCGACAACCCGCGCGAAGACGCGTTAAACCAGCTCCAAGATGTGCCCGAGCTTGGTCTTCTTCGCCTCGAGATACTTGCGCGTCGTGTTCGACGGAGCGATCTCGAGGGGCACGCGCTCGACGATCTGCAGGCCGAAGCCCTCGATGGCGACGAACTTGGCGGGATTGTTGGTCAACAGGCGGATCTTGCGGACGCCGAGGTCGCGCAGGATCTGCGAGCCGGTCCCGTAGTCGCGAATGTCGGGCGCGAAGCCAAGCTTGGCGTTGGCCTCGATGGTGTCATCCCCCTGATCCTGCAGCTCGTAGGCGCGGAGCTTATTGATCAGGCCGATCCCTCTCCCCTCTTGCAGCAGATAGAGGACGATGCCCTTCCCCTCCTGCTCGATGAGCTGGAGGGCCCGCTCCAACTGCTCGCCGCAGTCGCAACGCATGGAGTGAAAGACGTCACCGGTAAGGCAGGAGGAGTGAACGCGCACGAGTACGTCGTCGTCTTCATGGATCTCGCCCTTGACCAGCGCCACGTGTTCTTCACTCGTGATGTCGCTTTGATACGCGTGGACGCGGAAGTCTCCGTAGTCCGTCGGCAGCACGGGCGCCGCCAGGCAGTGCACGTGCTTCTCGTTCTGCATTCTGTACTGGATGATGTCGGCAACGGAGATGATTTTCAGGTTGTGGAGGATGGCGAACTCGCGCAGGTCGCCCAGCCGGGCCATGGTGCCATCGTCGTTCATGATCTCGCAGATCACGGCGGCCGAGGTCATGCCGGCGATGGTGGCCAGATCGATGGAGGCCTCGGTCTGCCCTGCCCGCTTGAGAACCCCCCCTTTTTTCGCGCGCAGAGGAAACACGTGGCCGGGCCGCGCGAGATCCTGCGGACGCGTCTTCGGGTCGATGGCAACGCGCACGGTCTCCGAGCGATCGGCCGCGGAGATCCCGGTGGTGACCCGGCCCCTCGCCTCGATGGACACGGTGAAGGCCGTGCCGAAGTTCGTCGTGTTGTGCTCGACCATCAGCGGCAGCTCGAGCTCTTTGCACCGTTCTTCCGTCAGCGCCAGGCAAATCAGTCCTCGCCCGAACCGCGCCATGAAATTGATGGTCTGCGGTGTGACGCGCTCGGCGGCGATGCAGAGGTCTCCCTCATTCTCGCGGTCTTCGTCATCGACGATGATGACGAACTCCCCGCGGCGATAGAGCTCGGCGGCTTCCTGAATGGTGGCAAATGGCATCTTTGTGGCGCGCCCGGAACGATCTCTGCCCCGCGCGCTTTCCGAGTCTACGCCTACTCGACGATGGTGAACTTCTCCGTGAGCGTGTGCGAGCTCTTTTTGATCGTATCGATGACCTTGATGGTGATGCTGTAGTCGCCCGGCTTGAACGTGGTCAGGGGGATGGCGCTGCCAACGCCGAAGTGACCGGGAACGCCTCTCATCTCGATCGCGTCGGCCACGGAGGGGGGCGCGGACATCTTGATGACCTTCCCCGTTTTGTCCTTTCCGGCCACGTCGATCTTCACCTGAATCTTCGGCACCTGCGCCACCGCGGTCGGATTCACCGCGACGGTTCCCTCTGCCAGAGCCGGCTCTGTCACCCCAGGGTTCCGCAGCTCGAAAAAGTACCAGAGCTCGTCCGACGGGCGGAACTTCCGATCTGCTTTCGGCACGACCCGCACTCCGCCAAAGGAATAAGGATCGTTCGCCTTTTGCGCAGCGGTCAGGGGAAAAACGTTATTGGAGATGATGAGTTGCGAGATGCCCGTCGCTTCTTTGTCGATTGCGCCGGCCAGCTCCATCTCGGTGGACGTCAGTGCCACGACCTTTCCGTTCTGTGCCACGCCAAACGTGCCGCGATGCTTTCCGGCCGGGAGCTTGAGCGACTTGTCGATGTAGAAGTCGTCTTTGGTCACGATGAGCGTCGCGGCCTCCTCGAACGCCAGCACGCTCTGGCCGGCGGCATCTTCGACAATTCCAAAGTACGTGACGTCCCCGCTAACGCCCGCCGACTTCGGAAGATAGAGCCCGACCGGCACGAAGTACTCGCCGTATGAGGTCACGTACTCGCCCCACTGAGCGTACGCTTTGCCCTCATAGGGATTCTTCTTCGCCGCCTTGAACTCGGCGATCGCGCTCTTCAGCGATTCCGTCGTCAGTGCGGTCATGGTTGCGGGAGCGGCCGCCGGAGCGGGGACTGGCGCAGCTCGGGGAATGGCTGCCGCGGTTGCGGCGAACACCGGCGCTGCGGTCAGGCCCGGCTGCGTAAGCACGCGCGCGATCGCGCGTTGCTGCGCCGACACCAGGTCGAAGCGCGGTCGCGCGAGCTTGTACTCTCCCGTGCTCATGCGGTCGGAGAACGTCAGCTGTACCGGCGCCGTTCCGAAGACCGCTTTCGCGGCATCCCCTTCGTACGTCCAGGTGATCGTGGCCTGCTCGGCCTGATCCTGCATGGCGTTGAACGAACCTGTACGCGCTTCGGGAGTCGCACGTGCAGCACGTTTCGGCTGACCGTAGACGAGCAGCGTCCGGCCGCGCTCCGTCAGTGCGCCGCGCGCCTTCTCGCCCTTGAAGTTCGTGTCGGCATATTGAACGAGCGCCTCGATGAACTGGCGGTACTCGTTGACCGGTGTGGCAGGCGTCGGGTCGCGCCGCGCCCAGAACAGGTCGACGAGAGCCTGCAGGTTCGCGGGAGTGCGCGACTTGAAACTGGCCGCCTCTTCCTTCGTGAAGAGAACCTGCAGCGGCGCAATGTCCGCGGTTTGCGCGACGGCAGTCGCTGCCAGGCAGACCGCGAAGGCTGCCGTCAGAGTGAATCGCAATTTCATGAGGTCTCCGTGGTTTCCGCGGTTGGAAACAGGGCTACTGCTGCTCGAAATTCTCCATCTGGTCGTAAAGACGGTCCATCTCCGCGTCGATCTCCTCCTGCGTGAGGACGCCCTTACGCACCAGCAACGCAGTCAGGCTATGCAACAGGATGCCGTTCTCGATGATCATCTGCTCGATCTGTTCGTCGTCCTCTTCGTATTCGGCATCGTTGTTCTGATCGATTTCGTCCATGTGAATCCTCCTGAAGTGGGCAGTCTGCAGTAGGCAGCCGGCAGGAGCGAGACTCTAACCCCCTGCCTACTGCCTACTGCGAACTGGCTACTGCCCGGTGTATCACTGGCTATGGCTGGCTGGCAACCCGTAAAATCCGCGCCCATGAAACGCGCTCTCGCCATCGCCTCCCTGTTCCTCCTCGCTTCCTGCCACGAGGCCGAGGCTCCTCGTCCCGCCACTGCAGCCGCGCCCCCGGAGCGGCCGTTCCGCGTCGGACTGCTCACACCCGGGTCGGTGAACGACGGCGGTTGGAACGCCATTGCTTACGAAGGCCTGCAGCGCACGAAGACCGAGCTTGGCGCGGAGGTCTCGCATCAGGAGACGAAGTCGCCGGCCGAGAACCTGGAGGGCTTCCGCGCCTATGGCTCGAAAGACTTCGCGGTCGCATTCGGTCACGGCTTCGAGTATCAGGACCCCGCGAAAACTGCGGCCGCCGAGTTCCCGAATACGGTGTTCATCACCACGTCCGGCACGACCATCGCGCCGAACGTCGCGCCCATGCGCTTTGAGCTCGAGGAAGCCACCTACCTTCTGGGCGTCATCGCCGCGCGCGAATCGAAGACCGGCAAGGCGGGCCTGGTTGGCGGCATCAACTTCCCTTCCATCGCCTCCACGTTCCTGGCCTTCAAGGCCGGTGCGCAGTCTGTGAATCCGAAGTTCGACGTCCGCGAGGTCTATACCGGCAACTTCGACGACCTCGGCGCCGCGAAGCTCGCCACGCTCTCGCTGATCAACGCCGGCGCAGACTTCATCCTCCATCAGGCCAACGAAGCAGGCCGCGGCGTGTTTCAGGCCTGCAGCGAACGCAAGGTGCGCTGCTTCGGCTCCAACAGGAATCAGAACGAGCTCGCCCCGGACGTGATCGTCGCCTCGGCCGTCCTCGACGTCCCGGGCGCCATCGTGAAGATGACCAGGGCCGTGAAGGAGGGACGCTTCAAGCCCGAAATTCAGTACTTCGGCATGAACGAAGGGGTGGTGACGCTGGAGTGGAATGAGAAGTTGAAAGCGCAGGTCCAGCCAGCGACGGTGGCCGAGGTGGAGCGGCTCGAGGCGGAGATCAAGGCCGGGACGCTGAAAGTGCCGACCGGATTCTGAGGGTGCACCTCGCGCACATCACGAAGTCTTTCGGGCAGACCCGTGCCGTCGCCGAGGTCTCGCTCGAGATCCGGGGCGGCGAGATCCTCGCCCTCGTTGGCGAGAACGGCGCCGGCAAGACCACGCTGATGCGCATCGCCGCTGGTGAGCTCACGCCCGACTCTGGACGGGTGCACGATCGGAGCTCCGTCGGCTTCGTGCATCAGCACTTCCTCCTGGTGCCCGAGCTCACCATCGCGGAAAATCTGGCGCTGATCACGCCGCGGTTTCGCTTCGCGAGAATGCGCACGCTGGAGCGCGAGGCTGCCGCCGTGATCGAGGCCAGCGGCATCGACCTGCCCGATGTGTCGCGCCGCGTGGCCGAGCTCTCCGTCGGCGAGAAGTCGAAGCTCGAACTGATCAAGGCCATCGCCCGCAACCCCGCCACGCTGATCCTCGATGAGCCCACCTCGGTCCTCACGCCCCACGAGTCGGAAGAGCTCTTCGCAGTGATGCGCACCCTCGCCGCGAGCGGCGTCGGAATCGTGTTCATCAGCCACAAGC
>JANMSA010000517.1:0-2631 GCA_031388865.1 Acidobacteriota bacterium
CCCGTTCTGCGCGGTGCACTGCACGTATTGCCCCTTTGCCATCTCGACGGACCTCTCCCTGCAAAGGGACTACACGGACGCCCTGGTGAGAGAGATTCGTGCCTGTCATCCCGAGCGTGAGGAGCTCGATCAGGGCGACACCTCCGATTTGCTGTCATCCCGAGCGTCGAGTCGAGGGACCTGTGTGGGCGGGTGGTGCGACCGTCACGAGCATCGGATGCCCCGCCCACACAGGTCCCTCGACTCGACGCTCGGGATGACCGCAAATCGGAGGTGTCGCCCTGACCGAGCTCCTCACGCTCGGGATGACAGGCACGAATCTCTCTCACCAGGGCGTCCGTGTAGTCCCTTTGCAGGGAGAGGTCCGTCGAGATGGCAAAGGGGCAATACGTGCAGTGCACCGCGCAGAACGGGAGGTGGAGGTAGAGGCCGGGCATGCCATTGCTCTTATAATCGATCGCGATGTCCGAGTCCCCCGCTTCCGCTCCGGAACCGCAGCGCACCTTTCGTCCACGCCTCCTCTGGACGCTCCTCGGCGCCATGTCGCTCGTGGCGCTGCTTCCTCTGGTGGTCTCGCACGTCTCCCTGATCCGCATCAATCGCGACTCGATGGAGACGCTGGAGAAGAAGTATCTGACGCGCTCCGCCGCCAGCATCGCCAACGACCTGCAGAACCTGCTCGGCAACAATCGGCAGCGGCTCGAAAGCATCTCCGGCGGGCTCCTTTTGATGAAGAAGTCCCTTCCGGCAGGTACGGATCCCTTCACCAATCCCGCGCAGACGCAATGGGTTGCCGACCATCTGTCACCTGAAGCCGACCTGATCGCGCTCCGCGCGGTCAACACGGCGTTGCAGGGTGCCGAGGCCGTGCCGGATCAGCTCGATGCCGTCGTGCTCAGGGAGATGGACGTGGCGCGCGACGTCGCGCTCAGGGGAACTTCGTCGATCGGGCGGGTGCAGCAGGTCACTGTGCTCAACATGCCTGCGGTGGTGATGGCAGTCCCTGTACGCGAGGGCGAGGCTGTCATCGGCGCCGTGGTCGGTCTGGTCAGCTTGCGCCGGATCGTTGCGCGCATCCGCGAAGAGGGCAAAGGCGACGTGACGGCATTCATCGTCGACGCTGACGGCCGGGTCGTCATCCACAGCGAGCCCGCGATCGAAGTGCAGCACCCGGATTTCTCGTCGCTCAAGATCGTCAAGGACTTCGGACGCGCGCGCGTGCCTGTGCTTCTGACAGAGCCTTACGAGCATGAGGGGGTCAGGCTCCTCGGCACCGTCGCCCCTGCACCTCCGAACCTGGGAATCATCGTGCAGAAACCGGAGAAGCTGGCCTTCGCCTCGGTCGACAAGATGATCCAGGCCACGCTGCAATGGGGCGCCATCGCACTGGTGCTGGCGATTCTGGCGTCGCTGCTCTTCGCATCCGGGATTTCACGTCCGATCCGCTTGCTTGCCGAGCGGACGCACGAGATCGCGCGAGGAAATTATCAGCAGCGCGTCGAGCTGAAAACGCGCAACGAGATCGGCGAGCTGGCGTCGAACTTCAACGTCATGTCGACCTCGATCGAGAAGGCCGTCGAACAGCTTCGCAAGGCCGCGACCGAGAACCACGTGCTGTTCATCAACTCCGTGCGCATGCTCGCCGCGGCGATCGACGCGAAGGATCCTTACACGCGCGGCCACTCCGAGCGCGTCGCCAAGTACTCGATCGGCATCGGCAAGAACCTCGGCATCCAGGAAAAGGAAATGCGCGACCTGCGCATCAGCGCGCTGCTGCACGACGTTGGCAAGATCGGCATCGATGACCGCATCCTGCGCAAGCCGGGTGCGCTCAGCGAGGATGAGTTCGAGGTCATGAAGGGTCATCCCTCCAAAGGCGCGGCCATCATGAGCGGCGTGTCGCAGCTCATCGACATCATCCCCGGGATGAAGCATCACCACGAGAAGTGGAGCGGTGGCGGGTATCCGGATGGCCTGGAAGGCGAGCAGATCCCGATGCAGGCGCGCATCGTGGCCATCGCCGACACCTTCGATGCGATGACCACGAACCGCCCTTATCAGAAGGCCATGGAAATCGCTTACGTGGTGGAGAAGATCAAGAGCTTTGCTGGTTCCCGCTTCGACCCCCGTGTGGTGGACGCCTTCGTAAATGCCGTCAAGCGAGGCGACATCCAGATCGACGAACAAGTGCGAGGCGCTGCCTGAGCGCACTGGCGTTGCTCGCATTGCTCGCAGCAAGTCCCGGCGCCAGCGCCGGCACCGCGTCGACGAAAGTGTGCGATCGAAGCGTGGCCTACATCCTGGCCGGGCGCTACGATGCCGCGTTGCAGCAGCTCGAAGGTGCAAAGTCCTCGGGGGCGTCGCCCGCGGGCGTGGAGAATCTGCGGGGGCTCAGCCAGATGCTGGCCGGCGACCTGCCGAAGGCCATGGCCAGCTTCGATCGCGCGCTGCAGCTCGATCCGTTGCTCGGTGAAGCGCGACTGAACCGTGCCATCGCGCTTCTCCGATCCGGCGAAGCAGCGACAGCCTCTGTGGAACTGGAGAAACTCGTGGCGAACGAAGGATCGCCCCTGCGCGCGGACGCCGCGTATCACAACGCCATTGCACTCGATCGCCTGGGCCGCGCCGCCG
>JANMSA010000334.1:0-2853 GCA_031388865.1 Acidobacteriota bacterium
CGGAAACGGGGGCGGCAGCGTCCCCGAGCCGACGGGATTGGCGCTGGCGTTGGTCGGCCTTTGCATCCTGGGTGTTAGCCGCCAGCTGAGGCGACGCGCCGGCAACGGCCCGTCACGAGCCGGCAACGCCGTGGGAATGGAGTCCTGCTGAGCGGCTCGCATCGGGGACCGCATCGCGGCACCCAAGCCGATCGACGGTGTGCCGTCGGATCAAAGCAGAGAGCTTGTCGACGCTCGGAGTTCGACGCGGTCAGTGAGTCAACCTCAACGAGTCCAAAAGGAGAGTCTCATGTCCGAATCAACCCAGACCGCACGCTGGATCGCTGGTGCGGGAACGGCGATGCTCTTGCTGCAATTGCCGGCGAGCGCGCTCGCTGCGGATCCGCAGCGGCCTTACGGCGGCCGGTGTTCTACGGTCGTGACGCCCGTCACTGCACCCGGCGTCTTCCCGCAGGAGCTGCACATCGACTCCGACTGCCACCTGACGCATCTGGGTCGCACGTCGGGCCAGTCGACCCAGTATGTGATCCCGGCCGGCCCGCCGGGGGCGACCATCCCGCTGCTGATCACCAACACGACGGTCTACCGAGCGGCCAACGGGGACCAGTTGAAGATGTCATTTCTGGGCACTGGCCAACTCGATCCGACGACCGGTGAGGTCACCTTCATCGGCACCGAGAAGTTCGAAGGGGGAACCGGGCGCTTTGCCAACGCCACCGGGAGCGCCACCGTGCAGGGCGGCGCATCGATCTTCACCAACCTCGGATCGTTCACCACCCGGGGGCGGATCGCGTACTGACCAGGGCCGCGATCCCAGCTGGCTCAGTCGATGCTCAGCTCTTGAACGGGTTCTCGATGCGCAGGCCCTCGATGCGCTGGCCGTGCTGCAGGTCCTCGGTCAGCAGCCGCTTGCAGCCGGCCTCGAGCGCGGCAGCGACGATCAGGCTGTCGTGGAAACTCAGGGCCAGTTGCTCCTGCAGCCTGAGTGCATGCGCGTACAGCGCGGCGCTCGGCATCACCCGCCACAGCGGCGCGAGGATGCCCAGCAGCGTGGCCTCGGCTTCCTGCGCGGTCAGCGCCGGCTTGATCTTGCGGGTGACCACATTGAGAGTCTCCTGCACCACCTGAAAGCTGATTGCCGCGGAACCTCGTTCCAGGGCCTGGCTCAGCAAGCCCTCGGCGATGCTGCGGCGGCGTGGGTCGGTGCGGTCGAAGACATAGACGAGGACATTGGTGTCGAAGAAGTCAACGGCGCTCATTCATCTCGTCCCGTGTGAACTTGCGACCTCCGGTGTCGATCTTCCTCTGCAGCTTCTCCACCAGGGCCATCGCCTTGGCCGCCCGCCGCTTGCGGGCGTATTGCTCGAGCCACAGCCTGAACTGCTCATTGAGCGTGGTTCCCTCGGCGCGCGCCGCTTCACGGGCCTCGTCGATCAGGGCCTCGTCGGCGGTGAAGGTGATGTTGCGTGTCATGGCTGTCCCCGTGTGAGTTGAACACGGTAAATCATACACTGGACAAGCCCCAGTGTTTCCTGGCCGATCGGGGGCCGATCGGGGGCCGATCAGGGGTCGACCCGGTATCAGCCACGCAAGAACCGCCTCACCACTTCGGCGAACTCATGGGGCATCCCGTCGCGCAGCGGGGCGGACGCTGGCGGGCGACGGGTGTCCTCGACTTCGAGCCCGCGATGATCGGCAGCCGCGAATACGAGTTCGCGTCGGTGGGGATGTTCGCCTCTGTCAGCGACGCGGGCTTCCTGCGGGCGCTGCTTTTGGCCTACGGTTTCCGGCAGGACGAACTCGACCACACTCTGCGGCGGCGCTTCATGGCGTACACGCTTCTGCATCGATATAGCCACCTCGGCTGGTATCTGCGGCGCATGCCACCCGGTCCGGGCGTGGAGTCCCTCGAAGCGCTGGCGGATGAGTGGTGGGCGTGGTGGAGGAGCTTCGGTAAGTGGCTTCCCGTCTACGCCGACCTGTGGCTGCAGAAATCGGCGCCTCTCGAGGCGATCAATCATGCGCTGGAGGAAGCGCTCGACGATGTCACGGTTCCGAGCAGCGAAGTCGGCCGACTGGCCAAGACAACGGTGAAGAAGGTAGGGGCGCTGGGCGCCTCTGTGGACTTCGGCGCTGCGCCCGCTCGACGTCCCCTGCCAGCCGCACCGGAACTGCGCCTGGACGCTCTGGTGGTGCGCTTGGCGGCCGCCGCCGACAAGCCGATCCTGCTGATGCTCGACGAAATCCACGCATCCAGGCCCTGGGCGATGTGGCAGATGGCGCATAGATCATCGCCACCCTGCGCGCGGTGCTGCATAAGCGTCGCGATATCCTCAAATCAGTCTTCACGGGATCGTCGCAATCCGATCGTGCGGGAAGCCGCTAGGCCGATGACCGGTCTCGAAGCACAGCAGTCATCGGCCGACGTGCCCTCGAAGGGGGCCATTCTCCAAACCGGTCGTTCGCGGTTCCGCGGTGCTGGTCGACTTGCGATGCAAGCCATGCGTCCGCAGTTCGATCAGCCGTACTGGCGCTGCCGACCCAAACTTGACCTTCGGTTGTCCGGTTCGGCGCTCGCGCGCGGAAGACTTGGGCGGTGCCAAGGACCGGTCAATGGCCGCTCCCTTTCTGCGCTTTGCGGTTGCTGCTTCGAAGTTGCGATGCGAAGAGCTGCTGCGCCAAGGCGCCGATGGCGCGCTTGATTTCGGCCCAGCCTTCGTCGCTGTGCAGGTCGATGCCGCCGAACACCCGGATCCTGCGTGCGCGTATCAGCAGGTACTGCACACCCGCCACAAGCAGGATGGTCGACGCCCGTGCGTGCGGCGAGGCGGCGAACTCGGCGCCGCCGAGCGC
>JANMSA010000347.1:0-6876 GCA_031388865.1 Acidobacteriota bacterium
CTGGGGACACTCTTCGCAAGTGCCTCGGCGGGCTGAGAGCCCACCGCTCCACCTGGAAAGTTCTCTCTCATTGCGAGAGCACCAGCGATACCGCCACGATCGCGACGACCAGCGCTGCGGCGGCAACCGCCAGCGAAAGCATCACCACGCCACGCCAGCGCGCAATCGCAAGCTGCAGCGCGCGGGTGATGGGATCCTCCTGTGGGTTCGCCTCAAAAAGGGACTGCTGCATCACGCTTTTCGCGGCCACAACGTCCTGAGCAGCACGCTCGAGGTGGCGCTGATGAATGGCTTTGCCCGCGTCGGCCCCGGGCTCGCCGGCCGCAGCAGCAGCAGCTTTGAGAACCGCGTTCTTGATGTCGCCGCCGCTGGTCTCGTACCGCTCCGCCAGTCCCCTGAAATCGACATCACGCGCCAGTGGCGTTTTTCGGGGATGGACCTGCACCTTCCAGATGCGCTCGCGCTCCTCGACTCCAGGCATGAGGAAACGGACGTGGGTGCGGATCCGCCGCTCGAATGCTGGATCGAAGTTCGCGGCCAGATTTGTCGCGAAGATGACCACGCCGTTGAACCCGTCGAGCTCCCGCAGCAATACGTTCACTGTGAGATTGCTCTCGCGGTCCTGCCCGTGCCCTCCCGCCGCAGTGCGGCGACTGGCGATCGCATCGGCTTCGTCAAAGAACAGCACGGCCTTCTGCTCGACCGCCGCGCGAAAGACCCCGGCAATGTTCTTCGGCGTCTCCCCCATCCACATCGATTCGACTTCCGCGTAGTCGACGACCAGCAGCTTCATCCCCAGCGCCTGGGCGATGGCCTCGGCGCAGATGGTCTTGCCCGTTCCAGGCGGTCCGGCGAAATTGAACGCCAGCCCCAGACCGGACGCATGGCGCTCGCCGAGTCCCCAGCGGCCGAAGATGAGCGTGTGATTGCGTACCTGCGCGAGCGCTTCTTCCAGCGTGCGTCGCGTCTCCGCCGGCAGGATGACATCCGCAAACGTTCGTTCAGGCACGACCGTCTCGACCGCGCGTCGTGACGCGCGGCCCGTGAAAAGGGAAAGCAGTGGCGCAGGCATCGGCTTAGCGCGATGGTAGCAGGCCCGGGGGCGGTAGAATCTGCTGCTCCGCAATGTCACGAGCATCTCTGCCTGAAGAGCTTGGTCACTACAAGATCCTGTCCCTGCTCGGCGAGGGCGGCATGGGAGAGGTCTACCTCGCGACGGACACGCGCCTGAACCGCAGCGTGGCCATCAAGGTACTCCCCTCGACCTCCACCGCAGACGAAGGCGCGCACCAGCGCATGCTCCGCGAGGCGCGCATGGTCGCCACCATCGATCATCCGAACGTCTGCACGATCTACGAGATCGGTACGGATCACGAGCAACCGTACATCGTGATGCAGTACATCCAAGGAGAGACGCTCGCGGGGCGTATGCTCCGCGGCGCGTTGTCTCTGGCCGAAACCCTCGATATCGCTGGTCAGATCACCGCAGCGCTGGCGGAGGCGCACGGCCGCGGAATCGTGCATCGCGACATCAAGCCCGGCAACATCATGATCAGTCCCTCAGGGATCGTGAAGGTCCTCGACTTCGGGCTGGCGAAGTCTTTCCTGCGCTCGGTCGACGAAGCTACCGAGGTGTTGGTCTCGACGCCGGGAATGATCTCGGGAACGACACCGTACATGTCGCCCGAACAACTGCGAGCCGAGCCGCTGGACGGCCGCAGCGACCTTTTCAGCGTCGGCGTCCTGTTGTATGAGATTGCGTCGGGGAAGCGCCCCTTCGACCGCGCCACCGTCGGCGCGACGATGTCCGCGATCCTCGTTGAAGATCCCCCTCCGCTCGCAAAATCAGAGTTCTCCCCGCTCGAGCCGCTGATCACCCGGGCCCTTGCCAAACGCGTAGAGCGTCGCTTCCCGAATGCCACCGCGATGCACGAAGCGCTGGACGCAGCCGGCAAGGGGCGCCGCCGCCCGTCGCGGCCGCGCTCCGTTGCGATCGATGTGGCAACGGTGAAACAGCCGGCTCGCGAGCCCTCCTCCGCTACACGCAAACGCCGGCCGAAAGCGCCGGCCATCGACCCCGCCGCGGAGAAGCTCTATCTTCGGGGACGGGCGCAGTGGAACAAGCGTCACCCCGACGCGATGCGGCAGGCCATCGCCCTTTTCCAGGAAGCGGTAGAGATCGACCCGATGCATGCGAACGCATACGCGGGTCTTGCCGATGTGTACATGATGCTCGGATTCCTGCAGGTCATTCCGCCACGCGACGTGGTTCCAAAAGCCAAAGCGGCGGCGCTTCGTGCGATCGAGCTGGCGCCCCACCTCGCCGAGCCTCATGCGTCTCTCGGCTACATCGCCGGAATGTTCGAATGGGACTGGCCGACTGCACAGCGGGAGTTGCAGGAGGCCATGCGCCTCGATCCGAGCTACGCCTGGGCGCCGCACTGGTACGGGATCCTCGCCGCGACGAAGGCGCCCGAGGAGGCGCTGCGGTACGTCACGCTCGCACGCGATCTCGATCCGCTGTCGCCGATCATCCTCACCGCCATCGGGATCGTCCATCACCTGCACCGGGCCTACAACGAGGCGTTGCGCACGTACTCGCAGGTCATCGATACCGAGATGGCGTTCGCGCCCGCGCACTACTACGCAGGCCTGTCGTACGAGCAGCTCGGCAGGTACGACGACGCGGCGGAGAACTTTCTCCGGGCCACGGAGATCGCCGGCCGAGGCTGGCTGTTCCTGGGCGCACTCGGACACTGCTACGGGGTGAGCGGCGAGCGTGAGCTCGCAGAGCAGGTCCTGCGCGACGTCGAGGAACAAGAGCGTGTCCGCTACGTTTCTCCTTACAACGTGATGCTCATTCACCTCGGACTGGGCAACACGGATGCTGCTTTGCATTGGCTGGAGCGCTCTCTGGAAGATCGCTCCAGCGGTCTCTGGCACACGCCGCTCGAACCGCGGTTCGACGTCATACGTGACGATCCGCGATTCCGTGATCTCGTGACTCGATTTGGATTGGAGGCTTAACGAATGAATCTCGTCGTCGGTTCCACAGGATTTCTGGGCGGAATGATCACGCGCAAGCTGCTGGACAAAGGAGCGCCGGTACGCGTGCTGGTGCGCAATGCGTCGACGGACCTGGCCGGAGCGGAAGCCATGCAGGGCGACCTCAAAGACCGCGCGTCGCTGGATGCCGCGTGCCGCGGCGTGACCACCGTGATCACAAGCGCGAACTCCGCGCAGAGGGGTGGCGACGACAACGTCTCCTCCGTCGATACCGACGGCAATATCGCGCTCATCGACGCGGCGAGGCAGGGCGGCGTGCGCAACTTCATCTTCATCTCCGCAGCCGCCGTCGACGAGGCCAGTCCAGTCCCGCTGTTTGCCGCGAAAGCGAAAGCCGAACGGCACCTCCGGGAGAGCGGGATGAACTGGACGATCGTCGCTCCGCACATCTTCATGGACGTCTGGTTCCCGATGATCATCGGCAGCGCCCTCGGAGCAGGCCATCCAGTGGCACTGGTCGGCGGAGGCCAACGACGCCATTCCTTCATCGCGGTCGACGATGTGGCCGCGTTCACGGTCGCGGCGGTGGACAACCCTGCCGCCACCCATCGACGTCTGGTCCTCGGCGGGCCGGCGGCGCTCTCATGGAGCGAAGTGGTCGATGCGACCAGCTCGATCCTGGGACGGACGGTGCCGGTCGTGACCATCGCGCCCGGCAGTCCTATCCCCACCCTCCCTCCTCCAGTGGATCAGGCGATTGGCAATCTGGCCGCGGGTCTCGAGCAACAGGACGTCGTCTTCGACACATCCGAGCTCGCGCGCGAGTTCGGCGTGACGCTGACGCCAGCGGAGACCGTGTTGCGAAGAATGCTGGCGCCGGAGTAGCGCGGAATCGCTGTCATCCAGGAGCGTAGAAGGCAGGACTGTCGTGGACGTGGAGATGAACTTTCCGGTGGAGCGGCGGGCTCATTCGTCGTCGACAGGGGACCCGAGTCGCCTGAGCTGCTGCGGTCCGCTCTTCCGATCCTTCAAGCCCGGAAAGTCCCGGCGCTTGGCTGACCCTAACCCGAGAATCTGAAGGATCGGCTCGGTCTGGCTGAGGTCACCGACGATCTTGCATCCCGGAAAGGGCGAAACGCTCACGAGAGTTGGCGTCATGAAGATGCTCTCGGTCAGCGCACGCTGCGGGTCGAGAAACACATCCACGATCTCGATCTCGTGACACCCGGGAAGGTAGGTCTCGCAGAGCTCTTCGAGGTTGGCAATGGCTTGCAGAGAGTTTGGCGCGTTGCCGGAGACGTACAGGCGGAACTTGAAGCTCTCGTCTGGAGTCATCGGGGCACGCTCGACGTATCCGGCGCTTCATCGGTGCCTCGCAACTGGCGGATTCTGTCGCGACCCAGTTCCACCTCGCGATCATGAATCTCAGCACTGCGGGCCAGAACCGCCCTCTCCGTCTGCTTGGCGGCGAGCTCCGCCTGCAGCGATTTGACTCGAGCCTCGAGCTCGGCCTCCTCAGCCTGCAGTCTCACACTATTGAGCCTGGCCGAGACCGAGGCCACCTCGCTCGCGTGACGTTCGGCGCTCTCCTTTTCCCACCGCATCGTGCCCATCAGGACTTCACCGCCCGCGCTGTAGGTATCGGTCACGGCGATCCCATGATCGCTGAGAATCAGCTCGCGAACCTGATTCGAATGCGCGGTGCCGCGCGATTTGATGATGGACATGCCGCGGTTGCGCTCTCCCGCCTGTACGAGATAGTTGAGGTGAATCCAGGTATCCGCCAGCGTGGAGATCTGCAGCGGCGAACCGCCCTCGGACTGACTGGACATCTCGTCGAGCAGGCTCGTACAGACGAGGGTGATGCCCTCGGCCTTCGACCAGTCGATCAATCGTTCCGCCACGCTGTGGGCAGTCTGCTCATTGCCGGCTCGGGACAAAGTGGAAATGGGATCGACCACCAGGCAGCGGGCCCGATGCTCCGTGGCCAGAGCCTTGATGCGCACCAGGTAGGTTTCAGCACTGCCCGTGATCGTGCGGGCGGAAATCATGTGCAGTGATCCGTCCGCCACGAAACGATCCAGCTGGATCCCAACGGAGCCGAGGTTGCGGATCACTTCGTTCGCATCGGAATCGAAGCTGACGAACATGGTGCGTTCGCCGCGCGCGCAAGCCGCCTCTGCGAAAGCTCCACTCAACGTAGTCTTGGCGGTGCCCGGAAAGCCGGTGATCAGCACACTGGCGCCCCGGTAGTAGCCGCCCCCCAGCATCGTGTCCAGACGTTCGACGCCGCTCGGAACGCGTTCACTGGTCACCGGCGCTTCTCCACGCCCGAGGGTGCGCGTCACAGCGACCTGGAATCCACTCTTCCCGATCAGGAACGGCGACTCATTCTCGTCGAAGCTGGACCCTCGATACTTCTGCACGCGCAAATTGCGTTGAGAGACTCCGAGTACGACTCGGTGATTGAGAATCACCGCACAGTCCACCATGAATTGAATGAAACCGAGTGGCTGGCCGACGGATCCGGTCTCGTGGCCGTCTCCTTTCAACGTGATGACCGCGGTCAGGCCGTGCGCCAGAAGCCAGGCATGCAGCCGGTAAATCTCCCGCCTCTGCGCGGCAGGAGAGGGCAGGAGCGCCAGAACGATGTCGAGCGCGTCGAACACGATGCGGGTTGCTTTCATCTCCGACGTCTTCGCCTCGAGAGCGGCAAGCATTCCGCCGAGGTCGAAACCTCCGGACTGGACCAGATCCGGCGCGGGCTGGCCATCGATGAAGTACAGCATGCTCTTCTGCAGACTGGGGAGGTCCCAGCCGAAGGTCTCGGCGTTCGAGACGATTCTTGCCGGAGCTTCCTCGAACGCGACGAAGATGCCCGGCTCGTCGCATTTCTGGGCACCATGCGCGAGGAACTGAAGTGCGAGGATGGTCTTTCCCGACCCCGGCCCGCCTACAAGCAACGTCGTCCGGCCGCGCGGCAGACCTCCACCGGTCATTTCGTCCAGACCTGCGATCCCGGTCGGCGCCTTCGTCGTCGAGGCGTGGGCGTGTATGGATGGGGAAGTGTTCATCTTTCTCCTCGAGGTGATGCCGGCAGCAGATGCTTTCGGGACGACACATCCGATTGGGGGCGTCTGGGCGCGCCGCGATGAGGCTCGTATCCGGGGACGATAACCGTCAACCATGCGGCTTCACTGCCACGACCGTCCGCCAGGTACTCCAGCGCCACGGCGAGGGAGGCACAGCCAACCACTCCTTCGCCTCGCGCAGAGCCAGCGGCCTCGGGCGCGCTGATTGCGTTACCGTAGGAAACTCCCGGGGAGAGCCATCCAGCTCTGACCGGAAACGCGCTGGTACGACTCATCTGCGCGCCACATAGACAGCGAGAAACGCGATGACGACACCAGGACGCTTCAGAGCGCCACCGAAAGCACCCGCGACCCGGTCCCCGACGACGGCCGAGAAGGAGAGTGCCGTCGTCGAAGTGCGCCGAAAGAAAGCACTCCTCAAGACCGGAGCGCTCCAGAACGCCATTCTCAACAGCGCCAACTTCTCGAGCATCGCCACCGACGAGAAGGGCGTGATCCAGCTATTCAACGTTGGTGCTGAGCGCATGCTCGGTTACTCCGCGGCGGATGTCATCAATCAGATCACCCCCGCTGAGATCTCCGACCCCCAGGAGGTCATCGCTCGCGCTGTTGCCCTGAGCCTCGAGCTCGGGACGACCATCACTCCCGGTTTCGATGCCCTGGCCTTCAAGGCTTCCCGCGGGATCGAGGACATCTACGAGCTGACCTACATCCGCAAGGACGGCAGCCGCTTCCCGGCCATCGTTTCGGTGACGGCTCTCCGTGACGAGGAGAAGGG
>JANMSA010000382.1:0-9556 GCA_031388865.1 Acidobacteriota bacterium
CGACTTTCGGCGGAGTCGGGACCTCATCCTTGTCGCCCGTCTTCTTTTTCTTCTCGGGCGTGGCCTTGTCGGCCTTTTCGTCATTCTCGTCGTCCTTGCTCGCGGCGTCGGCCTTCTCCTTCTCCTCGTCGCTCTCCGGCGCGATCGGCGACGGCTCGTCGTTGCGCAGCACGGCTGCGTAGACGTGCCGTGTCGCGACCTTGTCGATGCCCGAGAGATCGGCCCAGCTCAGGCCGCGTCCGATGTCCGTGCTGGCCGCGAAGTAAAGGTACTTTCCGCTGCGGTCGAAGACGGGGTAGATCACGTCGCTGCGGCTATCCGTGATCTGGTGTGACTTGCCTGAGGCGACGGAGTGGACGAAGACGGCGCGGACGAGATTGGGGAGGAAGCGCGCGTATGCGATCCAGCGGCTGTCCGGCGACCACTTCGGTTCCAGCACCGCGTCCGTGAAGCCGATCGGGTTCGTGTCCACCTTCACGCGCGCGCCGGTGGCGACGTCGACATACCAGAGAGTCAGGCGGCGATCCGCGTAGGCCACCTTCGTGCTGTCGGGCGACCAGACCGGCGCGTAGTAAAACGTCGCCGGCGCACCCATGTCGATCTTGCGCGCCGGACGCTCCCCGCGATGATCGCGGATGTACAACGCATACTCCCCCGACTCCTCGGAAAAATACGCGATCGACTTCCCATCGGGAGACCACGCCGGATCGCGCTCCATGGCGGCCGCGCTGCGGGTGACGTTGCGCGGATCGCCCTTCTCGGCGGGAACCGTTACGATCTCGCCGCGCGTTTCGAACACCGCGCGAGCGCCGGTTGGCGAGATCCGTCCCCGGCGGATGGCCTCACCGGCCGGGGCATACCTCGCGCGCACCGCACCGAAATCCGCGTCGACGCGGATCGATACCGGCCTCGGTGTGCTGGGCTGCGCCGTCGACATTTTCAGATCGACGAGAAAGATGGAGCCGAACTGTTCGTAGACCAGAGCGTCCGCATTGCCGGAGAGCGCCTTGATGTCCAGCCCATCGTTGGCGACGACCTGGCGGACCGACTGCGCACGCGTGTCGTACGCGAAGATGGACGTCGTGCCCGTACGGCTGCCGCGATCGGAGATGAAGTAGACCGTGTCGCCGACCCACGCCGGCGAGTGATCGTTCGACCCCGGATTCGGCACGCGCTCGACGGCAGAATCGGACATGCGCGCGATCCAGATCTGCCCGCGCTGCCCCCCCTTGTGCCGCTTCCAGTCACTCTGCCATTGCGAGATCGGCTGATACGCGATCCGCGAGTCATCCGGCGAGAACGACCCCTCATCCGCATGCGGTAGCGGGACGAGCTTCGGCAGTCCCCCTTCTCCATTCACGCCAACCGTGTACAACTGCCGATAGGTCCTCACGCTCTCCCGCGAAGAGCGGAACAGAACGTTCTTCCCGTCGCTGGTCCACCCGTCGACAGCATCGTCGCCTGGATGAAACGTCAGCCGCCGCGGCACTCCCCCATCGGCGTGCATGACGAAGACGTCGGTGTTCCCGTCATACTCACCGGTGAATGCGATCAGGGAGCGATCGGGCGAGTAGTGCGGATCGCTCTCGATCCCAACGTGGCTCGTCAGCCGCCTCGCGACCCCGCCCTCCCGCGGCACACTCCAGAGATCGCCCGCATACGCGAAGGCAATGGTGGTGCGGCTCAGCGTCGGGGTCTGATACAGAGTTGCGCCCGCAACGGGGAGGGACGTGAGGATGACCAACGTGAGGAGAAGTGCAGGCTTCTTCATGAGTGGAAGTTCCTTTTCGCGAACCGAGGGGGCAGTATAAGAGGGTGAGTTGAGCTGTTGCTTCGCGCGGTGGCTTTTATGGGCCGGCGACGCTCTCAGCCGGCCGAGCGCATGGAAGCTCGGTCCACCGTCCGAAAGCCGAGTCCCTCACCATCACCGCGCGAATCGCAGCTGCGAGGAGCAGCGCCACGAAGCGCCTGTCGGCCGCGTGGCCTCGAAGGAAACGCTCAGCACGCGAACTGCGCCTCGGCGGCGGAGACGGTTGCCGCCGGCCTGCTCTGCTGGGGCTGAGATGGGCCAAACATCCCCGGCTGATCTCATCGGGCGACATCTCGCTCGTCTGACCTCACGGCCCGACTCCGCCAATCGCGTCGCCCAGCTGCTGACGATATGCGACCTCGTGCGCTTCGGTGACGTTGTGCGCAAGCGCTCCGACGAGATCGACACGCGCGATTGCCAGCGCTCGGACCCCACGTCACAAAACGATTCGGGGTATCCCAGGCCGGGTTGGTCTCACTCCACGGCTCCAGCACGAGCATGCGCGTGTCCTTCATGTGCTGGAGCAGTGGAACATTCAACTCTCTCCGCCCAGCTGCCGGCGCACTCGACGTCATGGCCGACAGTGCCGCTGCGTCGACGCTGAAGGCCACCCCGCGGGAAAACTTCGCCGCCTCTCCGTCCGGACCGATGGCCTGGACCCGCCAGAAATAGTCGCCGCGCGGAATCTCGCGCGATTCGAAGTACTCCTGATGGACGCCTCGGGTCTGCTGCCCTTCGATGGTGGTGTCCTGAACGACGTCCGTGAACTTCGGGTCGCGTGCGATCTGGATGCGATAGGTCGCAGCACCAGCAACGCTGTACCAGGAGAGGCTGACCTTGTCGGGATAGACCATCCCGTCCATCCCTGCGATGGCCGACACGGGCGGACGCGGATTCGTGGCACCAGGAGTCGCATCCGATGGATCGAGCAGAGTCCACGCGCCAGCATCCCCCGGCCTGAAATCGCCCGGGAGCCGTGCGATGACGCTTCCGCTCACGGGCGCTGCACAACGCCCGCCGCGACAAAGGCTCACGGAGAACGGCTGCGGAAGCCCCCAGGCCGGCGGCGCTACAGGGGCGGGAAACTAGTGATCTCACGAGACGGCGGGCAAGGATGGATTGGCGCGGAGCACTGCTGACCGTGATCGGCCAGGGATCGTTGAAGACGTTGGGGAAAGCGACTGAGCAGCGAGCGGCGTTGATCGCGACACTGGATCACGGATGACCATTCTTCTCGGCCTCCGCCTTCACGAGCTCGCGAACGAGCTTGTCGTACCCGCTTCGCACTCTTCGTTTCACCGCCCTTCTTGCAGGGGCGAGTACGGGCAGTTGTTTCGACCACAACAGTACCGCAAGCATAGCGGCTGGAATCTTCGGGCGCGCTCTCGAATCGAGTTGGCCGACGTAGTCACGCAGGACTCTGGCTGCGGACTGTATGTGAGACCAACCCAAGTGCCATTGGGTATGCGTGTTTCCGGAATGAAACCGCTTCTGGCAGACGACGGATGGCACGTTGAGGAGCGGCGCGGCGCACGCCATCGCGAACGTCCAATAGACATCTGCATTGATTGAATCCCGCGTATTGCGGATGTACAGCTTTCGGGCCAGGACTTCGTCGCGCCGAAAGACCCCGCGGAATGGAATTCCGAGATTCCAGAAGAGAAGCAGTCGCACTGCGATGTTCGAATGCCAGGACTCTCCGGGGGTTAGCGGCGGCGCAGCGAACAACGGCACGGTCGCGTCGTCTTCACGACGTGCTTCGAGTCCACCGAAGGCGAGGATGGCGTCTGGATGCTCCTCGAGACTCGTCACGAGAGCCGAAATGTAGTCATCGGGGTAAATGTCGTCGTGAGGCATCCAGAGAAAGTATCGGCCTGTAGCTTCGTCGAGGAGGCAGTTGTAGTGCTGAACCCAGCCGGCGCGATCGCGTTGTTGCAGAAAACGGATCCGGCTGTCGCCGGCGAGAATTCCGGCTAGCTGCTCCATAGCATCGTCGTCACAGTGGCGATCGGAGATCAGAATCTCAAAGCTCGAGTCCGGGAATCTCCGGAGATTCGCGGCGATGTTCTCAACCCATTTCGCGGAACGGTACAAGGGGACTGCGATCGTGACTGCTGGCCGGGAAGTCATGACCCTTCCATCATGTCCGCAAGCTTCGTCGCGAAGAGCGGCGCGCAGGTCAACTTTCCGGTGTCGATGGAGAAGTAGCCATCCGCCTCGCGAATGCCGACGGCAGATCGCTGATGGAGCCGGCTCGTTGGATCCGTAATGTCGCTTTCCCCCAGCGAATAAATGATTCCGCCATCGACCGTGTCGATCCGGCAGTCGCCGAGGCCCGGTACGATCGCGTCGAATGCCGAAAGGGCCTGGTCCATGACTTCCCGGCGTTCCTGGACAGCAGGCGTGCCGTTGCATGCGGCTTCCCACGACACGGGAGGAGCCAGGTCCGTCGACCATCCACGCAGGCAGGCGGGATACCAGGAGAGATACACGCGGCCCTGGCCGTAAGCGACAACGTCGCCGTAAGGGCCAAGGACCATGGTCAGCGAAGGCATTCCACGAAGTTTCTCCGGTAGCTCGCCCAGCAGTCGATACTTCAGGCGATAGATCCAGGATCCAGGCGGTTCGATTCCCAGCTCACGATCGATGGTAATCCGACCCTCCCAAAGGCAATTGACGACCATTCCGGCATCGGAAGCCCAGGTCTGGCCCGCGGCGTCCACGCCCTCGACACGAAATCCGCCGGAAGTGCGAATGACGGAACGAACCGTCGTGCCATAGACCTTGCGAACGGACTGCCGCTCCATCGCCTCGAGGACGAGGTCGCGAAAAAGCGACGTATCGAGTGCGGCTTCCTCCGTCGAGACCAGACGAGCACAATGAGAGCTGCTGACGAAGCGGTTCGCGGGCGTCGTTGCACGCATGTCCCAGATCCGCTCGGGCCTCCGCCCGAGATAGCTCTCGCCTGCGTCGAATCGCGGTCGGTAGAGGTCCTGGAGCTCCTCGTAACGTGCGAGAAGCGTAGGTTCTGGAACCATCGAATCCGTTGCGATCGCGTACACGAACGGCCGCGATCGAATTCGTTCCCAATCGATGGGCCTCCTCGTCATCCGCTCCATTGCGGGCCCGAATGCCAGGGCGGATTCGAGCATGAGCGAAGCAGTTTCAAATCCAGGATCGTTCGCATAAACCAACCCCAGATGAATCTTCCCTTCGTTGCGCAAGCTCGCGCGCAGCACTCCCGAAAGTGCCTTGTCGACAATCGTGACGTCGTATCCCTTTGCGCGGAGCGCCAGGGCTGCGCATGAACCTTGGAGTCCAGCCCCCAGCACGATGACGTTTTCCAACCCTCGGTCCTCGGTGAATTCTTGCATCGAAAGGTAAGGGAGCTTACCTACCTGGGTTATAGGTCAGGTGACTTGCGGCCGCGACACGCCCGGCCTCTAGCGTGCTGCAGCGATGCCTGGCCAGGCCGGCGGCCACGCGAAAGACCTGATCGGACCCGCCCCACCATCTGCCGCTGAGGACTCCGAACCCGCGGATGTGCGAGGCGCCGGTCGAGCTGGTGAAACTCCACGAGCTGGCCGAGCGGTTCGATCGCAGTGTGAGCTGGGTCTCGCGCCGGCTGGCCTCGCTGGCCCAAGCGGGCCAGCAGACCCGGATCGTGGACCCGCGTGTTCGGCGGAATCACCGGCGCATCGGTCAGGTCGATCCTGGCGATGTCGGCGATGGGGCCGCGGCGGCCGCCCGCCGAGCAATACTCCTCGTCGCATGATTTCAGCGTGCCGGTGACGTTCGAGCCGTCGCGCAGCACGATCGAGTTCGCCGCGGCGACGCTCGCGCACACGAACAGCACCCACAGCAGAATGAATTTTCTCGTGAAAACAGTGTAGCGCCACGGCGACCGGCGGCGCTACACGGCAGGATCAGTAATCCCCGCAGACGGTGTCGATCAGGATCGCGCACACTTCGTACGGGTCCATGTTCGCCGCGGGACGGCGGTCTTCGAAGTAGCCGTGGCCGTCTTTCGCCGTCTGCATGGGGATGCGCAGCGACGCGCCGCGGTCGCTCACGCCGTAGCGGAACTCGCTCATGGGCGCGGTCTCATGCTGCCCTGTGAGGCGCTCCTCGTTGTGCGCGCCGTACACCTTGATGTGTTCGTGATGGCGTTTCTCGAGCTTCTTCATCGCCGCTTCGATGTACTTCATCCCGCCCGGCGCACGCGTTTCCTTCGTGGAGAAGTTCGTGTGCGCGCCCGCGCCGTTCCAGTCACCCTTCACCGGCTTCGGGTAGAGCGTGGCGCTGATCTCGAACTCCTCGCCGATGCGGTACAGCAGCCAGCGCGCGAGCCAGAGCTCGTCCGCGACTTCCATTGGCCCTACCGCGCCAATCTGGAACTCCCACTGCGCCGGCATCACCTCGGCGTTGGTTCCGACGATGTGAATCCCGGCGCGGATGCATGCGCTCGCATGCGCCTCCACCAGGTCGCGGCCGAACACCTCATCGCTTCCCACGCCGCAGTAATAGCCTCCCTGAGGCGCGGGGAACCCATGATCCGGCCATCCCAGCGGCCGGTTCCCTTCGAAAAGCGTGTACTCCTGCTCGATCCCGAACCAGGGCTCGCTGTCCTTGTACTTTTCGGCGACCTCCCGCAGATGCGCGCGGGTGTTGCTCCAGTGCACGGAGCCGTCCGGATTGAAGACCTCGCAGAGCACGAGCAGGTCGTTCTCGCGATGGAGAGGATCGGGGATGATCTTCACCGGCCGGAGGAGCAGGTCGCTGAAGTGACCGCTCGCCTGAGCTGTGCTCGACCCGTCATAGCCCCACTCCGGCATGTCGTCGAGCTTCTTGACGGAATGGTCGAGAATCTTCGTCTTCGAGCGAAGCTTCGCGGTCGGTTTCTGCCCGTCGATCCAGATGTACTCAGCGGTGATTTTGCCCACGGTCGTTCCTCCTGAGTGATTGGGGGGTGCTGCCACTTCACGATAGCAGGGCGGGAGGAGGAATTGAAAATTGAAAATCGAAAATCGAAAATCGAAACCGGGCGCCATGGCGAAGGGTGGCAGCACGCTTTTTCAATTTTCAATTTTCAATTTACAATTCCGCTTCAACCAGCGTTCGACAGCCCGCTCTGCGCCGTGGACAGCAGGTCGGCATTCCAGACCACGCACTGATTCTTGCCCAGAGACTTGGCGCGGTACATCGCGGCATCCGCGCGGCGGAGCAGCTCGCCTTTCTCGAAGTCGATGAGTGCGCTGCTGTCCGGGTCCGGAATGAAGCACGCGACACCGATCGAGGCGGACAACACCCCTTCCAGATGCAGGGGCGGCATGCTGAATCCCCACTCGCGAGAGAGGAAGACCGTCGACTCGACCGCCTGCCGGATCTCTTCACTGATCCCGAGCGCCGTCTCCATGGAGGTCTCCGGCAATACCATTACGAACTCGTCCCCGCCGTAGCGCGCCACGGTCGCCTCGGCGTGTTTCACGATCCCCTTCAGGATGAGCCCTACCTCGCGCAGCACCTGACTGCCTGCCAGATGGCCGTGACGGTCGTTGATGACCTTGAAGCGGTCGAGGTCGAGGAACAGGAGCGCCGCGTGCTTGCCGCTGCTCCGGGCGTCCGTGAGGGTTTCCGTGAGACGCACGTGGAACCAGCGATCGTTGTACAGCCCGGTGAGGTCGTCTTTCTTGGCCAGATCGTGCGCACGCTTGGCGTCCAGCGCGTTCTGCAGGGTGAAGGAGGTGTACCCGGCGAAGATCTCCAGGAGGGTCATGTCGCGGCGGGTGAAGGTCTTCCCTTCGCGCCGGTTGACCAGTTCCAGGACACCGCATACGTTCTTCCCGATGTACACCGGCACCGCCACGATGGAGTGGGTCGTGTGACCGATCTGCTCGTCGATCTCGGCGTAGAAATATTGATCCTTCTGAGCGTCAGCCGAGAGATACGGCGTTCCCGACTGATACACCCTCCCGACGATGCCGTGCCGCGCGGAGAGGCGCTTACCGATCAGGCTCCGGCTCGAATCGCCGAACGTGGCGATGAAGACGAGCTCGTTGTGCTTTCGTGACGCCACCTTGCCAAACGGGTCGTCAAGCAGGATCGACCCCGATTCCGAGGGCACGAACTCGTAGGCTTTCTGGAGGATCTGGCGTAGGACGAGGTCGAGATCGACGTCATCCTTGAGCGAGAGACCGGCCTTGTGCCGCTCCAGGAAGCGCTCGAGCTGTGTGGGCTCCAGCGAGTGAAACTGAATCATCGGGTTGTGAACCGTCGGATTATAAGCCGTCAGCCTCTTCCGCGGCGCGCGCCTCCACTTCGAAGGAGATGCAGGCGTAAGCAGCCCCCACGGAACGGAGCCGGCTCCAGTGGTGGAGAAACTCCGCGACATACCTCCAGAGGAAAGTCCATAACCCCAGCCGGTCCACCTGGCGCACGTGAGCAAGCTCGTGATTCATGAGCCGCCCGAACGCCACGGAGGCCATTCGCTGCCGGATGTAGATCCGCCGTCCCAGCGTGATGGCCACCACGTCGCGCATGAGCAGGGCGCGCAGCCACCACGGATAGCCCACCCGCACCTTCGCGCGCGCGTCAGCAATCGCCGCAACGAGCCGGGGCGGAAGGTCCCTATAATCGCCGTTCATGCGCAGAATGTCCCTGTCTCTCCTCACGCTCCTGGTGGCCTCGGCCGCCCTCGCCCAGCGCGACTTCAGCAAGGTTGAGGTGAAGGCCTCTCCCGTGCGGGGCTCCGTGCATGTGCTCATTGGCGCCGGCGGCAACATCGGGGTCTCCGTGGGCGACGACGGGATCGTGATGATCGACGATCAGTATGCGCCGCTCGCGCCGAAGATCGAAGCCGCGTTGAAGACCATCACCGGCAAGCCGGTGCGCTTCCTCATCAACACTCATTACCACGGAGACCACACCGGCGGAAACGAAGTGTTCGGCAAGTCTGCACCGATCGTCGCGCACGAGAACGTACGCAAGCGCCTCGCCGCGGGAAGATCGGCCGGACCCAACCCCGTGCCTCCGGCCGCGACGGGCGCACTGCCGGTCCTGACCTTCAACGAGAGCGTGACCATCCACCTCAACGGCGAAGACATCCGCGCGGTGCACACGCCAAACGGCCACACCGACGGCGACTCGGTGATCTGGTTCACGAAGTCGAACGTGGTGCACATGGGTGACCAGTTCTTCAACGGGATGTTTCCGTTCGTGGATCGCTGGAGCGGGGGCAGTGTGCGCGGCCTCATCGCCAACATCGACGGGGTGCTCGCCATCATTCCGGACGACGCCAAGGTGATCCCCGGGCACGGCCCACTCTCCGACAAGAACGGCCTGCGCGCCTTCGTGGCTGTGCTGAAGGGCACCGCCGCGGCGGTCGAAAGCGGCATCGCCGCCGGCAAGACGGTCGATCAGCTCAAGAGCGGGAAGGTGCTCGAACCGTGGGACGCCTGGGGGCAGGGGTTCATCAAGACGGACGCCTGGATCCAGACGCTGCACGACGAGCTGACGGGCGTCCCCGGGGGAGGTTCATAGTCTCACAGGCTCAGAGTCTCACAGGGGGCGGTGGCACGCGCGCCCACACGACTGTTGCCGGCGGGAAGCGGCCGCTGGCCAACGTGGCTCAAAGGCACTGTGAGACTGTGAGACGGTGAGACTGCATCCAGCGAACCGGCTAGCGTGGCCGCTGGAGGCGGCCCGTAGGGTAGCCGGTGGTGCGAGCGAAGCGAGCGACCACCGGTC
>JANMSA010000406.1:0-2201 GCA_031388865.1 Acidobacteriota bacterium
GGTCGAGCTGCCGAGCGATTCGTACTTCGCCAACATCGCCGGCCTGTTCGCCAAACTGGAAGGCATCCCCGAGCTGCTCGAAGATCCGCGCATCACGAGCGTTCGCCTCGTCACCAACGCCGAGAAGATGGTCGTCCGCGAAACTCAGCGCGCGTTCGTTTACTTTTCCCTGCACGGCCTCACCGTCGATCAGATCATCGTCAACCGCGTCCTGCCCGACACGATCACCGACGGCTGGTTCGCCGAGTGGCGCGATTCCCAGGCCCGCTCGCTCGCCGAGATGGAAACGTACTTCGCGCCCGTGCCGCTGTCCCGCGTGCCGCTTTTCATGCACGAAGTCTGCGGCCAGGAGCGCCTCGAACACCTCGCCCGTCTGCTCTACGCCGACTCCGACCCCGCCGCCGTCACCCGCACCGAAGCCCCGTATTCGTTCGACAAGATCGACGGCGTCTACACCGTGAAGCTCCGCCTCCCGTTCGCGGCGAAGGGCGAAGTCGGCCTGTTCAAGAAGGGCGACGAGCTGATCGTCGAGATCGGCACGCTCCGCCGCCACATCGGCCTGCCGACCGCGATGGCCGCGCTGACCCCCAGCCGCGCCCACCTGGACCAAAATCTGCTTACAGTGGAGATGAAGGAGATCGCCTGACCAATGGATGAATCGCCGAAGAGCTGCTACTGCATGGGCGCCGGACCGCAGGTTTCCGACATGCTGCGCCACGCCTGCCCCGACTCCGCCCGCGACCATTTCCGCTCGGCCCGCGTGGAGTTCCTCAAGGGCCTGCGCCAGTTGATCGATCACCGCATCGCGAGTTTGTCGAAGGAGGAGAGGAAGGGGACCGCGGTGACGGTGGAATAGAAAATGGCGGAAGTGATCTTCAGAGCGGGCAACCGGATCACCCTGCCACGGCCCGTCCGGGAAGAACTCGGCATCAAGGCCGGCGACAAACTTGTCGTCGCCGTTCACGGTGACGTCGTGGCACTCATACGGAAACCTAGTTCAGAGGCCCGCGCCCTTCGCGACGTCGGGAAGAGCCTTTCGCCAACCGGCAATCGGCCTTGATCGGCCCTCGCTTCCCCGGAATCGCGCACCCCGATTCCTCGCAGTCATGCGTCTTCGCCCGATTCACCCCGTCGTTAGATTGGCGCCTCACCGCTCCGCCCGGTCGAGTTTATCGAGCAGCGCCAAGCCGGTAGCACGCTTTCCACGGCTCGCCCGCAAACGGAATCGGACCTCCACGTCGTGCTGCGCCAGCGCTGTGGTTGCCAGCTCGTCAATCAATTTGTTCAAACTGATCCCCCGCGACTGTGCCAGTGTTCGTAAACGTTCGTGTTTGTCTTCCGGAATCCGAATCGTCAAGGTACTCATTGCAGAACCTCCAGAACCTGCTGGGGCGTCAACACTCTCACCGACGGAAACACAATCTCGGCCGCTCGAAAATCTGCGACGTTATTAGTCACACTCGTTCCCGCTCCAGCTACGGCCAACTCGAATATGTGGTTGTCCGCCTCGTCTCGAAGATTCGGTCGCCACCTGTAGTAAACCAGCGTCCACTCGCAGATGCTGAGAAATGCGTCCAGCAGGCGTTCCCGTTCAAGCGCGCTAATCGGTGACGCCGCGAACAGCCCACGTCGATTCATCACATCTTCATATTCGAGGAACAGCGACTGACCGAGAATAGGCCGCAGTCTGCCGTTAAGACAAGCGCGAATCACCATCCGGTTCAAACCGCCGCCACGGATCATTGCACCGACGAGGACGTTCGTATCCACGACAACCCTCACCATCGGATGGTAGCACTGGTGCTATCGCGCGCAACTGGCGGGACGGTCATCCGCGTGCAGCGCTGGCGATGCCGGCGATGACGGATCACCTGAGCCTTTGGGAGTAATTGGCGCGGTGATCCGGATTCTGAGATAATCGTGGCCGAGTACGGGGCTCGCACAGACGCGCTGAGTTCGTCGCATGCAAATGCGCCGAACCCGACATGCCGTAAGAAGGCGGTAGGTACCCAATCCTGCACCCCGTATTCACTAGTCCGGCGCGCCGGCCCGCGACGAGGACAGCCTCGCCTTCCAAACCCGAAATGGTCCCGCCCCTGTGTTATCCTGTAAAGGCATTCCTGAAGTACCCCCGGAAACAGGATCACTCTATCTATGCCTAAGCTGAAGACCCACAAAGGTGCGGCCAAAAGGTTCAAGAA
>JANMSA010000522.1:0-2441 GCA_031388865.1 Acidobacteriota bacterium
CTCCGGCTCGCAGACGCCGCAGTCGATGCATTCGTCCGGGTGGATGACGAGCATGTTCTCGCCCTCGTAGAAGCAGTCCACGGGGCAGACTTCGATGCAATCCATGTGCTTGCACTTGATGCAGGCTTCGGTGACGACGTAGGTCATTGCTGTGTCTGCTCTAGGCGACTGTAAAGACGCGATTATCGCATCCGCCGGGAAAAAGCAAGGAGTTGATACAGTGGTTCAACGGATCGCAGCATAGAGAGTAGACTGAACTGGTACGAATTGTATGACCGGTGGTGCCTTCGTCCACGGACCGCACCAATACCAGTCTTGGCCCGCCAGGGCCCCCGGACTTCCTGGAATGCAGCAGCATCGCCTTTCCAGGACTACGCAATGTACGTCGCCATCCAAGGTGGTTGAATCCGCCCCTGCCGCCAGTCCGGAAGATATTTTCCTGTGGCCGGATGCTTTCTGGTGCTTTCGCGAAGAATATGCGCCGGAAATGGGACGTGACGCCGGCTATCGCGTGATCCTGCACCACAGTCCTGAATGGTCGAAGTTCTGAGCGAAAGCGAAGCCTGGGGAAACAATGGCCCGAATACTGATCATTGAAGACAACGCGGCGAACATGAAGCTGGCAATCATGGTGCTGCGAAACGCTGGCCATACGGCCCTGTGCGCCGTCGATGCCGAGACCGGCATGGCGCTCGCGCGCACGGACCGGCCCGACCTGATTCTGATGGACGTCCAGCTGCCCAGAATGAACGGCCTTGTGGCGACAGCCTTGCTGAAAGAAGATCCAGCCACTGCCTCGATTCCCGTCATCGCCCTGACCTCGATGGCGACGAAAGGCGACCAGGAAATGGCCACGGCAGTCGGATGCGACGCGTATGTCGTCAAGCCGTTTCTGCTTGCGGTTTTGTATGCGACGATCGACGCCCTCTTGCTCAAGAGCGAGCCAGAAGCGGCCATCGTGTAGTACCGTTCCAATCCCTCAGAGCACGAAATCGTACGTCGCAAAACGCCCCTCGGGGCGTCGCTCCATCTTCACGACCAGGGCGCGCGGCGCATCGCGCGCCTCGCCGGGAAAGTAGAGCTGCGTCGTCAACGCGCGCGCGCCGACGCGCTGCACCTTTACGTGGATGTGGCGCGGCCGCCCCATGTACGGCGGCGGCATGTTGGTCTCCAGCCGGTATCGGCCGAGCGCATCCGTGGTCACGATGCCGCGATAGCGGTGGCCGCTGCCGTCGTATTCGCCCTTGTCGTCCGCATGCCAGAAATCCAGCGATACGCTGGCAAGGGGAGTGCAATTCGCCGCGCGCACGGTGCCGCTGAGCACCATCTTCTCCGCCGTCGAGTCCGCCTCGACGAGGCTCGCGCGCAGCGGAGCCCCGGACTTGTAGAACGGGCCCTCGATGTCCGCGGGAGTCTGCACGCCGCAGGCGGACTGGCCGCGCGCGGCGAACGGCAGCGCGATCGCGGCGAGAAGGATAGTGCGGCGTTTGTTCCTCACGATATCAAGCCTACGCCGGTTGAGGCATTTCGTCCCATACCCGCCCGCGAAGCTGACGGCCGTTCGCGTGCTTGGAGCGCTTCTCGCCGTCCGCGCCCCAGGTGCCCCACTGCTTGAAGAAAAATGGCACGCGCGTCGCGTCGCACTGGCGCTTGACGTTCTCAACCCATGCCGGTTTCATTGGCCGTGCCTTCGAGCCTGACTCGCCACCCACAATGAGCCACTGAATTCCGCTCAAGTCGATGTTGCCCAGGTCTTCCAGCAGCGGCTCCACCGACAGGAACCGTACCTGCGTGCGGATCGTCCGCAGAACTCCAATGCGCGGAACACCGTACCTACGATTCTCCACCGACACCCCAAGCCAGACGTTGCCGGGAACTTTGACGCCGAGGCAGAACTTCGCCATGCGCTCGGCGCGCTTCGTAAGAATCTGAAACGTATGCTGCGGCGCGCGATTCATCACGTCGAAGATTCGCCGTACATAGTCAAACGGCACCTTCTCGTGAAAAAGGTCCGACATCGAATTCACGAAATACACCGTCGGCTTGCGCCGCCCCAGCGGCTGCGACAGTCGATCCGGCACCAGCGTCAGGCGAAATCGATTCTCGTAGCCGGGCGAGACTTTCGTGCAGCCCACCGTCGGGTTCCACGTCTGCTCGGTCCATTCGATTTTGCTCACGGTGCCCATGTGTACTCCGCTCAAAAGCCCAACGACTTCGGATTGGGCTTCCTCCAGACCCCATCTCACGATGACGCCCTTGCCCTTTTCCTGGCCTTCGGCTCCTCCTTTACCTGACTCGGGGACTTTCACCCCGATAGTCCTGTGCCATGCCCGGCACACACGCTTGTAACCATTGAGTAGATCAAAGATGGCCCTACACGTACGAAACGAGTTCAAAAATCTACCGGCCGGTCTTCAGTTGCCAGAGGGTGATTTGGATGT
>JANMSA010000547.1:0-1592 GCA_031388865.1 Acidobacteriota bacterium
AGCCTCGGCATCGGGACCGACAAGCCGCAGGCGCCGCTCGATGTGAATGGCCTCATTCGCACGAGCAAAGGGATCATGTTCCCGGACGGGACGATCCTGACGACGGCAGGCGGAGAGGCTGCCACAGGACCAGGTGGTGGAGTGAATCCGCTGACCCCGAACGCGGCGGGTGGAGCAGCGCCGGGATCACAAACGAGCGCCACTCTCCGCCGTCTGACCCCTCGTCTTAACGCCCCGGCCTATCAATTTGTGGTCGATAGTCTCGGCGTTCATATCGGAACCACGAGTGCCTATGGGCTCGATGTCGCGGGCAACGTCAATCTCTCGAGCAATCTGACCCTGCCCGCGTCCTCCTCCACCGCCGGCAACATTATTCAGGGGGGCAACCGCCTGCTTCACACTTTTGGTACCAGTAACGTGTTCCTGGGCCAGAATGCAGGCAACTTCACTCTTGTTGGAACCAAAAACACGGGTATCGGCGAAGGTGCGCTCCAAAGTCTCCCCGGTGTCGTCGGCGGGAGGTTCGTCCTCGGCCACGAGAACACAGCCGTCGGCCATGACGCGCTCAAATCCAACACCGAGGGAGAAATCAACACCGCCATAGGAAGCGGCGCGCTCCTCAACAACACCGTCGGAGCTTACAATACCGCTGTGGGACGGGGTGCAGGTCAGAATCTCACCGCCGGGAGTAGCAATATCTACATAGGCAACCACGGCGGGGCGGTGGAGTCGCAAACGATCCGGATCGGCTCTAGCAACCAGTTTTCCAACCAGACCCGAGCTTTCCTCGCGGGCGTGCGGGGCGTAACCACTGGCGTGGCCGACGGGCTTACGGTCCTGATCGATTCCGCCGGGCAGCTCGGAACGACCTCCTCCTCGGCGAGCGTGAAAAGAGACATTGCCAGCGTCGGCGAGGCCAGCTCGGCGCTTCTGAAGCTTCGCCCGGTCTCGTTCTTCTACCGCAGCGACGCGGTGGGCATCCGGCAATACGGTCTGATCGCCGAGGAGGTGGCCGAGGTGATCCCGGAGCTGGTGCAGTTCTCCCCGGCCGGAGAGGCCGAGACGGTGCGCTACCACTTCCTTGCCCCGCTGCTCCTCGACCAGGTGCAGAAGCAGGATCAACGAATCGAAGAGCAGCAGAAGACCATCGACGCACTGAACTCCACGCTCGACGCGCTCGGGCAGCGGCTGCAGGCACTGGAAAGGGAGGTCGCGATCCGACCTGACTGACAACCCACAACCCACAACCCACAACCGTCCCCCCCCGTCTACTTCGCGGCGCGCTTTTCCGCCATCAGCTTGCGGATGGCGTCACCAGGGATCGTGCCGGTGATGCGCACCGAGTCGCTGGTCCGATCGACGTCGAAACGGCGAAGGACCGAGACAAGATCGGGCGACTTGTCTCTGACCGCCAGACGCATCGCCGAAAGGGCGCCGCGGATGGTGTCTTCGAGAAGCTCGAGCGTCTCGGCATCGTTGGCCAGGCCGAATGCGCCGATCTTGACGGCATCGCCGCTGTCGATGGCCCAGAGAGCGACCGTAGAGACGCTCTTGATCGCCGCCGCCAGTGCCTGCCCCGACTGATCCTTGCG
>JANMSA010000578.1:0-2130 GCA_031388865.1 Acidobacteriota bacterium
CGTGAGAATGCGTCGGACCCGCAAACACTCGGCAGGCGCCCTGATAGATCGCGCGCACGCCGAAACCGACCAGCATCAGGACCACGCAAAACTCAAACACCTGCGCCGCGATCGCTGGCATTTCAGCCCGGAACATCACCACGAGGAAGCCCGTCGTCAGCAACGTCAGTGTGTGGCCCAGTCCCCAGCACGCGCCGAGCCATGCGGCCCTGGCGCTGCTACGCTCACCGGTCAAGAGGGTGGACACTGCGGCGAGATGATCCGGCTCCAGCGCATGCCGCATGCCGAGCGCCGTACCTAGAAAGGCGCTGGCAGCGAATCCGACGGGGGCGATGCCTGATCCTGCGCCGGAAGGGCTCCAGTTCGCCCAGAGGCTGTGGTCGCCCAGCAGCTCAAGACTCGCATTCTGAAGCAGCCAGTACGCCGCGAACGTGCAGCCGACCCCAAGGACCAGCCAGCGAGCCTCAGGCGCACGCGACTGAACCAATTCCACGGGCTGACCGTGCGGAGTGGTTCGGTAGGCCGCGGCCCAGTCTTGTTTTCGTGCCTGGAGCGCCGCCGGATCCGCCAGTCCCTTCGCTGTGACTAGGCGCTCCAGTGCGGCCAGCCAGTATTCGTAGTAGCGAGAACCGTCGTCGGGTTCGCCACGGTCGGACGCGGCCTGCAATTCATCCGCAAGCGTGGCGGCCCATTCCTTCCACGTAAAATGACCCTCGGCGGAGAGCCTCACGGCGAGAGCGAATGCCTGCGCTTGCCACGGTTCGGCGAAGACCGGGCCGTCTGACTCACGACGAAGGCGAGGGAGATCGCTACGTTCGCTCGAGATAGTCATCCCACAGGTCCAGGTAGACCGAGTCGCGCGGCGGGGCGGTCTGCCCCCACAACTCGCGCGCGGCAAAGCGCACCGAATAAACGTGCTGCCGTTTCTCGCCGTTGGAGTGTGCGTTGGTGTCGGGAAACACGTACACGCCATGGTCTCGGTGCACCACGCCGGTCTTGCCGCGGGCATATCGCGGCAGGCGGGTGTGGCCGGTCGGGTGAATGTTCCGGGCGCGAACGCGTTGACCCGCCTTGAACAGCGGCCGAACTTCCGGGTCGTGACTCGAGGCAATTCCCCGGTTCAGCCAGCGGTTCGACGTCGCCATCGTAAAAACCGGGATGACCTTGGTGGAGTTGGGAGCGGCCTTCCTGCTTTCGATCTCTGCCTTGGTGACAACGCCGTGCTTCACGAGTTGTAGCGGGAGCCTGGTCAGCCAGCGCTCGTAATAGCTCATTCGCAGATAGTCGGCCGGCGGCAACAGTTCGAGTGCGTGACGATCGTTGTCCAGGGTCCACTTCCGCCACGCGCGTATCGCGCGATTTATTGCGTAGATGCGACCCTCCCAGGGCTCGTGGAATACAGGTTCGTTCTCCTCAACGTGCACAGGACCCATGCCGTGCATACCACCCATATCGTGCACACCGTTCATGCGTCAGCTCCTGGCATGGGTGATACAACTTTCGCTACGCCTACCATGGCATTCCGGCTGACGAGCGCTGCGAGTTGCTCTTCGCTCATCGCTTCGGTGCCACTGGGACGCTCGGGTAATACGATGTAGCGCAGCTCCGCCGTTCTGTCCCACACGCGTACTTCGACATCGTTCCCCAGTTCGGTTCCGAACTCTCGGAGAATGCCGCGCGGATCGATGACGGCCCGAGAACGGTACGGCGCCGACTTATACCAAACTGGCGGTAGGCCGAGCACTGGCCACGGATAGCAGGAGCACATCGTGCAGACGATGAGGTTGTGAATGCTGGGCCCATTCTCCACCACCGTCATGTGCTCGCCCTGCCCGGGGAGTACCCCAACTCTGCGAGTGCCGCTGGAGCATCTTCGAGTAACCGCGTTTTGTACGAGGGATCGACCCAGGCGCGCGCCACAACCCGTGCGCCGTTGCGGGGACCAACCTTGTGCTCCATCGTGTCGATCAGCGCGTCCAGCGCCGCCGGATCAACGAGGCCCTTTTCAACGAGCAACGACTCCAACGCCTTCGTGCGGAGCGTCAAGTCCGATGGCACGTCTTGATGGTCACGACCCTGCCCACGATCGTGCTCGTGGGCGTATGCGCGGCCGGGCGTGGCGGCCGCTAC
>JANMSA010000585.1:0-10745 GCA_031388865.1 Acidobacteriota bacterium
CTAGCGGCCCTCTGGCCCAGATGGCGCGCCTGACGCCCCCCACTGCATCTCCGTCGAACTTCGGATAGTCGATCACGTTCACCGTCTCGAAACTCGATGCGAACACGCGTGTCAAATGCTGGAGGTGGGGCGAGATCAGCCCCTCGTGCCTCGTTCCGCAGATCTCGTCGGTCCAGTCCCAGACGATGGCGGTCAACTCACTCCCGCCCAGCTGGGTGGGAAGCGTCGTCTGACAGAGCTCCTCGGGATCGCAGATCGGGAAGAAGCAGCTGCCTCCTTCGGCGGTCCAGCGGGCCAGATTGCGAATGAGGCGATCCACCGCGGCCACACTCCCGGCGTACACATACGCCCACCACATCGATGTGACCAGATCCCACTTTCCTCGCAGAGTGTCGTGTGGATCGCGGAAGTCGCCCTCGATGAGCTCGATGCCGGGATTCCGCCGGCGCGCGTGCTCGAGCATGGCAGGCGCGAGGTCCAGCCCGCAGCGCGGCACCTCCGGAAACTGGCTGAGGAACCAGCCGGTCCCGCAGGCAACATCGAGCCATCGCATCCCCGGCTGCAGCCGCTCGCGCAACCAGGCCAACTCGAATGCAGTCGCTTCGCGATAGTGCTCGCGGTGGAGGAACTTCGCGTCGTACGTTGCTGCGTACCGGCGGTCGTAAAGCGACAGCACCTCGTCGCGCGTCACGGCAGCAACTCCATGAGCGCGGCCGCCAGGACATCGACCGAGGGTGGAGCGAGCAGATTGAAGTGGTTCGCATCCAGGGTCCGCACCTCCATGGCCGGTGCGACGGAGCGCCACAGGGCAGCGTTCCGTTCGTAGTCGCTGGCCCTGCCGTCCATGGTGTGCCTGGCGGCGAAGAGGATCGGTCGCGCACGGGCCGGCGCCGGTCTGTAGTCGCGCATCGTCCGGAAGTTCGAGCGCAGGTTGCGCAGAAAGCGACGCAAGTCGCGATACCCGAGATCGTCGGCGGAAGGCATCAGACGATAGGTGCGACAGAACTCCTGGATGGCCGAGAAACCTCGCCGGCGCTGGCGCCCATCGGCCGGAAGATACCTGCCCGCAAGCTCCATGAGCTCCCGCCACAGTTCGTGTTCTTCACGCTCTTCGACCACCTCGCGATCGAGGTCGTGCCGTTCGAGCACGCCGGCGAGGTCGATCACGGGATTGCGATCCTCAGGTCCGTACTCACGCGGATAGCGAGTGTCGAAAAGCGCCAGGAACGTCACCTCGTCGCCCAGCTGCCGCGCCATCTCGAATGCAATCAGCCCACCAAAAGAGTAGCCCGCCAGGCAATACGGGCCTTGCGATTGTGCAGCTCGCACCGCCGAAACGTACTGCTCCGCCATCGACGACGCATCCTGCGGCGGATGCTCCGCATCGCGTGGATCCGCACCTTTCAATCCACAAACGCGACGAGCCGGGCCCATCAACCGCGCGAGATCGACATAGCAAAGGATCGAACCGCCACTCGGGTGCACGCAGAAGAGGGTTGGTCCGGATGTGCCGCGCTGGATCGTGATCAGGGATGTCGCGCTTGCGCGGTCACCATGCCGGACGAGATGCGCGAGATGCTCGATGGTTGCGTCGGGGAGTAAGGCGGCGGGGTCGAGCCAGTGCCCCAGGTCTCTGCTGACGCGTGCGAGCAACTGTACTGCGAGCAGTGAGTCACCACCCAGAGCGAAGAAGTCGTCGGTCACGCCCACTCCGTCGATCTGCAGCAACTCCTCCCAGATGCGCGCGAGCTGCAACTCGATGGGATCGCGCGGCGCGATGGTCGCTCCAGTCTCGATGAAGATGGAGACGCGCTGCGTGAGCGCGCTGGTGATCTCCGAGGTCCGCAGGGTCGTGTCTGGCGACGGCGTGACATGGGCCACCACGCGGCGCTCTCCGTCGAGGCCTTGCTCCGCGGTCACCGATACCCGGAGGACGCCCGGCAGCTGCGCGATCGACCGCTCGACCTGATCCAGGTCCACCCGCGTCCCGCCCGTCGTGACGAGGCGGTCGTTGCGCCCGAGGAGCTCCAGCGTGCCGTCGGAGCGAAAGCGGCCGAGGTCTCCGGTACGCTGACCACGCAGCAGCAGTTCGCCGAGCTCGCCGAGGCCACAAACGTTGCCGTCGCCGTTGATCAGCCGAACGTCGGCGCCCGGCAGGGGGGTTCCGACCGGTTGAGTCCCGCGCATCGGCGGCTGCGGCACTTCGTAGGCGCACGCGTCTTCGTAGACATTGAGGATGCGGCCCCTGCCAGGAAACACGCGGCGCCAGCTCTGCACCAGGGAATCCGTCAGCGGCTCGCCGGAGAAAATGGTCCAGCCATCGCTCTGCGGTATCGGCTTGAGCGCGCGCGCAATGCGGGCCAGCGCTGCCGATGGTCTGATTTGCATGGCGCCCGGATTCGCAATCGCGGCCAGGATTTCGTCCCGCGCAACCGCCGGCGTGTACGGCTCGATCGCTGCGCGCGTCAGTAGTTGCACGTAGTGGTCGAGGAACTGCCTTGCCCATTCGCGCGGCCAGAATGCGCTCCGGTAAACGAGACAAAGCTCGTCTCCAGCGGTGAGCTCGAGGTCGAAGCGCGCGCGCGATGGGACGACAGCTGCGCCGAACGCGAGGGTCATTTCGAAAAGAGGATGCCGGCCGGCGACGCGTTCGGGACGGAGAGTTTCCAGAAGCCGGTCGAAAGGGATGGCCGCGAGCAGGCGCGACTCATCGATGGTGATGAGTGGCACGACACTGGTGAAGCAGCCAACGGCCGCCGGCTTCATGGCCTCGATCCAGAGACCCGCAACCACCTCCTCGCCGCCTGCATAGCACCGGACCAGCGCTTCGAAGGTGGCCAGATGGGCACTGGCATCAAAGGGAGTAGCGAGTGAGCGTTTTTCGACCGCTACCGAGTCGGCGTCGTCGCTGATGAGCTCCGGCGCTATCCGGGTCGGCGGGCGCCACCTCGGAACCGACGCCGCAGCCAACCCGAGCCCCTGGTCCGCGAGAACCGCCTCGGCGTAGCGCCCCGGTTCCTGCAATAGACGGCCTGCGCACTGCTCCGCGATCTCGTGGCGAAGCAGCGCAAACGATCGGGCATCGCAGCACTCCGGCGGAGCGATGAGCGACACGCGATTGCCTTCGATCGCCCACTGCAACCGCGATTCGCCCAACGCCTGCACAGGGTCTGAGGGATCGAGATGGACGCGAAGGGCGTCGTGCCGTCTGGAAACAGAGGTGATCGCATCCGAAAGCTTCTGCTCATCGATGGCACGTTCCATCTCCCATGTTGCGGTGAGCAGATCCCCGGCGCGCGAGGGGTCGACGAGACGCTCCAGCCACAAGCGCCTCTGCGCGATGGTCAGCGGCAACGAGGATTGGCTCAGGCCGCACCGCCGATCAGCCGCTGCCATTCCAGGCGCAACTCTGCGTGACACAGCCAATCCGTGTCGAAATGATCACCCGGAACTTCGATCATCCGTTTCGGAGCGCGGGCCGCTTCGAAGACGCGCCGGGCCAGTGCGAGTGGAACGAGCCTGTCTTCGCGGGCATGAACCACCACCACCGGACAGCGGCATTCCGCGATCGGCTCGAGGGAATCGAGCGGTATCCGCAGCCGCCATCGCACCAGCCAGCGCGGCAGATAGTGCTCGCCCAGATGACGCATGGAACTGGCGCAGCCGTGAAACACCAGCGCACGGCAGTCGACGCGCGAGGCCAGCTCCGTGGCGATCGCGGATCCGAGCGAACGTCCATAGAGGATGATCTCTCCCGGCAGGAAGCCTCTGGCCAGAAGCGCGTCCCACGCCGCCTGCGCAGCCGCATGACATCCTTCTTCCGTGGCGATCCCTTCGGAGACGCCGTACCCGGGATAGTCGAAAGCAAGCACGTGGACGCCAAGCGACCACACATAGCGGATGGCGTCGAGCTCCTGACTGATGTTCGAGGCTCGGCCTGGAAAAAGCAGCACAGCAACTCCTGCCCCGGCGCGAGGCATCCACCACGCGCGAACTGCGTGCGGGCCGGCCTGCAACCGCAGCGTCTCGAAAGGCACGGAAACGTCGGCAGGAGTCCCCCACTCCCGCCGGCTGGGGCGGAAGATCAGAATGCGTTGATTGAATGAGGCGAGAGCCAGAAAGCGCAATACCTGCATGAAGCGCCGGTTCGAGCGGAGCAGGCGACGGCCCTCGCGCAGGACCCCTTTCACGCAACCGCCGCCAGAACCAGTGCCACGTTGCGCGTTCCGCCATCGCTGCGCCACACCAGCGCGTCCTTGGCGCGACGCTCGTGAATGGCGAGTGCCGCGTGCGCTGCGGAAAATAATCCGGAGGCGGCGCCGGTGAACCCGAGCGCGTCTGTAGCCCCCTCGACGATCGCAGCGGGGCCGAGCAGAGCCCGGGCGATCCTTCGCTCCCCGGCATCCTCTTGCTCGACTCCGAGGAGATCGCCGAAGACGAGGTGGGGATGGCAGGCGCTCACGTCGAGCGCTCTCTTCGCCGCCACCTCGAGCGAATCGTACGATTCATGCGTCGCAAGGATCGATGCATACGTTCGCGCGGAGCGTCGCCGCGCGTGCTCCTCCGATTCGAGCACAAAGACCACCGCTCCCTCCCCCGGCGCCGCAACCCTTCCCCGCAGTACCTCTGCAACGAGGTGCTCCGGCTGCAGCAGTGAGTCGTACGCGCCCGCCATGGCCACCTCGGCGTCGCCTTCCTCGATGGCGCGCGCCGCCAGCGCCAGTGCCTGCGCTCCGCCGGACGAACCGCTGCTGATGTTGAGATTCGGGCCCAGCACGCCATGCTCGATGGCGATCGCACAGAGTCCCGCATTGGGGAGACTCTTCACGATCAGAAGAGGATCGATCTGAGGAATGCCTCGGATCGCAAAGCGCGTCACGTCGAAAACGCCTTCGCCATCGAGCGACACTTCCAGCGCAGGAAGGAAATGCGACTGCGGGACATCGAAGCTGACTGAGGCCAGATAGAGACTCATCGCAGCGAGCGTCTCAGCGTTGCCATGCAGGCCGGCGTCGCGCGTGGCTTCTCCTGCCGCGAGCACCGCCATGGTCGCCGTGCGCTGCAGGAGCTTGCGCAGCATCCGGTTGGCGATCGACTGGACCATCCACTCGCTGTACGCCGGCGCCCAGCGCGGTGCGAGATGGTCTCCCGCGTCCCTGGCAAACACTCCCGAATGCCCGGCAGAGTAGCGCGCGTGATGCTCCGGCAGACTGGCCGCCAGAGGTGAGACGACACCGATGCCGGTGATGACGGCGGTGCTCATCCGTCCCATCTTCGAACGGCAACCGTGCCGTTCTGACCGCCGAAGCCGAACGAATTGGAGAGCGCGGTCCGCAAAGGCATGACCCGCGCCTCCAGCGGCACGAAGTCGAGGTCGCAGTCCGGATCCGGCCTGCGAAGATTGAGCGTCGCCGGGGCCACGCCGTCGCGCACCGTGAGACAGGTCAGCACGAACTCGAGTGCTCCCGCCGCGCAGATGAGATGGCCAAGGTGCGATTTGGTCGAGCTGATGGCCAGCCGGTCCGCATGCGCTCCGAAAGCACGTCTCACACCCATGCTTTCCGCGCGATCGTTCTGAGGAGTGGAAGTGCCATGTGCGTTGATGTAGTCGACATCATCCGGCTCGATCCGTGCGTCGCCCATACAATTGCGCATCGCCAGCGCCGCACCGCGCCCCTCTGGATGAACATCGGTGAATCGATATCCATCGGACGAGGATCCGTACCCGATCACCTCAGCGTAGATCGTGGCGCCGCGTCGTAACGCGCTCGGGAGCGACTCGAGCATCACCATGGCTGCTCCTTCGCCGAGTACGAATCCATTCCTCGTCAGATCGAACGGACGGGATGCGGTGGCAGGATCCAGATGCGTCGACAGCGCACCGAGCAGCGAGAAACCGGCCAGGCAGAAGGCCGAGAGCATGCTGTCCGCGCCGCCGGCCAGCATCGAGTCCGCGTGTCCCGAGCGCACCATCCGAAACGCCTCGCCTACCGCTTGCGTGCCCGAGGTGCATGCGCCCTGCACCGTCAGACTAGGGCCGCCCAGACCAAAACGCTCCGACAGGAGGGCTGAGACGGAGGCGAGGTGATACTGCGACAACAACTCGCGATGCTCGCGCAGCAGTTCGTACAGTCCTTCCACACTCCAGTGCAATGCTGCAGTCGCGTGCAGTGGACGCCCTCCAGCCAGTCGGGTTTCGATCGCCGGAAACCCTCCCGCCCCGACACAGACGCCCATGCGGGAGCGATCGGCATCCACTGGAACCGCTGCGTCCGCCCACGCCTTGGATGCGGCCCATTTTGCAAAGCGCAGGGCACGGTTGGCGCGCAACACTTCCTCATCCTGATCATCGATGGGAAAGAGGCTGACGTCGACCTCACTTCCTGTGCTGACGGGAAAGGCCCTGCTGTCGTACTGCCGGACATGACCGATTCCGCTTCGGCCCTCCAGAACCGCCCTCCAGACCGCATCGGTCTCGAGTCCAAGCGAGGTCGCCAGACCCACCCCCGTAACGACGACGCGGTGACGATCAGGCATGGTCGAGCTGAAGCGCAGCCAGATCCTGCATCAGGATGTCGTCGCCGGAGGGAGTCGGATAGATCGACTCGCACGATCTGCATACAAACTCCGGTGCGCTCTCCGATTCGACAATGTCTTTCGACTGACAGGTCGCGCAACCACTCTGGCGCAGTCCGGCCAGAGCCTCTGCTTTCCCTTGCAGCACGCGCATGACCAGACGCACGAAGGTCTGCGTGGTCACCAGGCGAGCCACATCGTGAACGCGCAATCCCGGCTTGAACAGCGCCGGGTCGATCTCGGGTCGCATCTCGCGCAGGACCTTCAGCGCAAAATCCGTCAGCTGTCCCTGATGCAGAAACGACTCTTCCCCGAACCGTTCCTGCGCATGATGCATGAGGTTCGTTTTCGGCAGGCGGATGCGGAATGCCTGCTCGAGCGAGAACACGATCTCGAGGATGTCGAGCGACTCCGCGCCGTACTCTTCCTGCAGGCTGGACCCCAGCTGAATTTGTTCTGGAGGGAGGTCGAGCGCGTGGGCAACAGCCGCGATCACCGTGCTCTCCACTTTCTCCTGGGCTGGCGTACTGATTTCGATCATGAACGTTTTCCTTTGGCGCTTCAGACGCCGAGGCCACCGTCGACGGCCAGCACGTGGCCGGTGATGTAGCTCGCGTCATCGGAGGCGAGGAAGCGAACCGCGCGCGCGACTTCTTCGGGACGCCCCATACGGATCATTGGAATGTGTTCGGTGGGGGACTTGGAGCCGCGGCGCGGCAGATCGGCGATGAGCTCTGTGTCGATGAGGCCTGGCGCGACGGCGTTCACGCGGATGCCCTTCCTGCCCAGCTCTACGGCCAGAGAACGGACCAGCGCATTCACGCCCCCTTTCGAAGCGGCGTAGCTGCAGAGTCCCGGTGCCCCTCGTTCCGCCGCCACCGAGGAGACGCAGATGATGCTCCCGCGGCGAGCGGTCATCATCAGAGGGATCGCCGAGCGAATGCAGACGAACGCGCCGATGAGATTCAGTTCGAGAGTGGAACGCCAGTCGGAAAGGCTCTGCAGTGCCGCGAGGTTCGTGATCAGCATTCCGGCATTGCAGACCAGGATGTCCAGGGTTCCGAACTGCCGCACCGCGAACTCGACGAGGCGCATGGCCTCCGCCTCCACTGAGACATCGGCCTGGCAGACGAGCGCGCGCACGCCGTGCGACGCTGCCGCCGAAGCTGCGTCATCCGCCGCCTCCCGATCGCGCCGGTAGTTCACGACGAGATTCGCGCCGTGCGACGCCAGCTCCAGGGTGATCGCGCGTCCGATGCCGCGACTGCCGCCAGTGACCAGTGCGGCGCGCCCTTCGAGTCCTCGTTCCGCCACCATGCCTCCTCAGGTATTGAGCGTAAAGCCGCCGTCCGCAACGATCGTCTGCCCACGAATCCATTCGGAGCGGGGACTGCAGAGGAACGCCACGATCTCCGCGAGATCGTCCGGCCTCCCGACCCGGCCCGCCGGTGTCTTGTCGATGACGTGCGCGCGCAGCTGCGCATAGTCAGGGTGGAGTTGCACGCTCTCGGTCTCGATGAGCCCTCCGCAGACCGCATTGACATTGATGCTGCGCGGCGCAAGCTCGACGGCCAGATAGCGGACCATCGATTCGATCGCTGCCTTGGCCGCTCCCAGGGCGAGGTAGCCAGGAGCGAAGTAGCGGGATCCGAGGCTGCTCAGAGCGACGATCCGTCCACCGGCGGTCATGAGCTTCGCGGCATGCTGCGATCCGGCAAGGAACGCGCGCGCGTTCAGATCCATGACTCGCGACCAGGTGCGCGCCGTGAGCTCGGTAGCCTCTCGAAACGAGGCCCGTGCCGCATTGCTGACGAAGATGTCGAGGCGGCCGTGCCGGTTCTCGATCGTAGTGAACAGCGCCTCCAGCGAATCGAGCTGGCCGACGTCGGCCACGATGGCCGACGCGGAGACTCCCGCCTGCTGAATCGTCGCAACCGTCGCTGCGGCAGAGTCGTGATCGAGTGAGTAGGCGATGACGATGTGGGCAGGGCGCTCTTCCGCTAGACGTAGCGCGATGGCGCGCCCGATGCCGCGCGAGCCTCCCGTCACGAGCACGATCTTGTCCGCCACACTCATGTCGTTTCCGGCGGGGTCCATGGCGAGGCCAGCCGGCGGTACTCCTCCCTGGCATGGTGAAGCAGGATCGCGCGATCGCCGGTTCCGGCGCCGCCGTTCGGATCGAAGACCAGCATGAGCTTCATTTCCGCACAAGTGCGCCCCTCGCTGAGGATGGTCGCCTTGCAGAGCGCGCCTTCGTCGCGGAGCGACTCGATCCGCGCTCGTACTTCCACATCCTGTCGGGGACCCACAAAGGAGCGGAACTTTGCCACCTCGATCATTCCCAGAAAGGGGAATGTCCAGAGATTCTTCGTAGCCAGCACCGTCGCCTGCACGAGGATTCCGGAGAGTTGGGCGCCCATCTCCGTCAGCAATACCCCCGGGGTGACGGGAAACGACGGGAAGTGGTCCGCGAAGATCGCCGCAGGAAAATCGGTCGAGGTCACCGCGAGCGCGGATTGCCCCGGCACGAGCTCGAGAACTCTCTGCAGTAGACGCCATCGCATGCGATTGGTGAGACCGGCGACTAAGATACATCAGTCATGAATTCCCTCGACACCATCGTCGTAGGGGGAGGCCTGGCCGGGATCACTGCGGCGGTCGCGCTCGCGCAGGCCGGCCAGCGAGTGGCACTCCTCGAAGCGGACACGATCCTTGGCGGACGCGCCTCCAGCGCCATCGATCCGGTCACCGGCGACGCCATCGCGATCGGGCCGCACGTGCTCTTCTCCGCGTACGCGAACATGATCAAGCTCCTGGGCATCCTCGGTACCGAAGGAGAGATCGTCTGGGATCGCGACCGCTTCGCCACCGAGGTCTTCGGGGAACGCGAGATCGTCACCAGGATGTCGCGCCTGCCCGCGCCTCTCCACTTCGTGCCCAGCCTCCTGGGCGATCCAACCCTGCGAAACCGCGACTGGCTGTCGAACGCTCCGATCACTCTGTTCGTGCTCTCCCTGCACGAAGAGGAACTGCTGCGTCTGGACCAGGAGCGCGCGATCGATCTGCTGCGGCAATGGGGGGTGAACGAGCGATACATCCACCGGTTCTGGCGCTACCTGTCGCTGGCGATCATGAACATGCCGCTCGAAGACTGCTCCGCGGCTGCCCTCCTGCGCGCGTACCGGCGTCTGGTCGGCCGGCGAGGGGTTCGTGTCGGCCTTCCTGCGGGCGGGCTCGGGGATCTCTTCGTGCCCGCCGCGGAAAAACTGCTTCGGAAACACGGTGCAGAGGTCCGGACCGGCGCGCGCGCGGTCTTGATCGAGGACGCCTATCGGGTGACGTTGGAAAGCGGCGAGACAATCCAGGCTCCTGCATGCGTACTCGCCGTGCCGCCCCACGCGCTCCACGCGCTCCTGCCTCGGGAATGGCGCACCGGCGAGGTGGACGCGACAGCCGCCCTTCGCAGCGTCCCCTACATCAGCGTCTACCTCTGGTTCGATCGCAAGCTGACCACGCTCGCCTTCTGGTCCCGACGCTACGACCCCAAGGATCTCAATCTCGATTTCTACGACTTTTCCAACATCGGACCCCGCGGTGGCGCGTCGCTGGTCGGCAGCAACATCATCGGATCAGACCGCGTCGCCGCCATGCACGACGAAGAGATCGTCTGCCGGACCAGAGCGGAACTGACTGAGTTTCTTCCCCATGCGGCCCAGGCAACGTTACGTCACAGCGTGGTTCACCGCATTCCTATGGCCATTCACGCTCCCTTTCCCGGCTCCGAGAGCCTGCGCCCGACTCATCATGAGCTGCGTCCCCGACTGCTTCTGGCCGGCGACTGGCTGCAGACCGGGCTCCCGGCGTCCATGGAGAGCGCATGTTTCTCAGGGTTCCGCGCGGCGGAAACGATTCTTGGAAGGAGAGGGCTCGTCGTAGAGCATCGTGAGCTCGGACCGTTGGCGGCGGCCCTGGGGGCCGGGGTGCGCCTGCTGCGCCACCTTAAGTATCGAAGTGGGGTCTGACCCCACCTTGATACTTAACGTTGATGCTTAGCCCGGATGATTCACAGCCTCGTGATGGCCACGGGAGCGACCCCTCATCCGCCCTTCGGGATCGGGATAGGGGGGAGCCTCACGGCCCTCCCCCTCCCACACCACCGTGCATGCGGG
>JANMSA010000605.1:0-6304 GCA_031388865.1 Acidobacteriota bacterium
CCACAGAGACACAGAGATCACAGAGCTCCACAGAGGGAGTCAGAGACGAAGGGCGGCCCGGCTTCGCGTGATGACGGTGCTGGCGAAAAGCGAAGCCGAAAGGCGGCTCAAATTGACAGCTTCCCACCGTCACCGGGACTCTGCGTCGTCTTCACGCGCAAAACTACCTTCCGCGGCTTCGCCGTCATGAGCGAGAGACAGAGACGACGCAGTTGCGAGACCTGCCTGAGGCGTTGCGTCACCGCCCGGTCGGAGTAGTCGACGCTCTTCATGATGCTGGTTCCACGAGCGCTGCGATGTCGGCGAGGTCCTGAGGACTGGACCGCATGCGCTTCAAGGCGATCAACCCGTCGCGGGTCACGACGGAAAGGGGACGGCCGCGCCAGTCGTGCTTCTCGCGAGAGGACCATATGCTCCTCGTGCTTTCAGTCACGACCAGCAGGTCGAGCATCAGCACCTCGCCATCTGCGTCGATCTTCGAAACACGCCGGATTGGGACGGCGCCGTCATGGAACGTCATCGGCATCGCATCGAAGCGGAACCCGAGGGGGCGCACGGCGTCGCGGACTCGGTCGACGTCCCCGGCCTTCACCATGATGGCAATGTCAATCGTTGCGCGGGGGTGACCATGAATCGCCACAGCGAGGCCTCCACACAACGCGTACTCCACCTCGGCAGCATCCAACGCACCGACGACTGCGCGAAGCTCCTCTTCCAGATCCAGCACGCGTCCAGTTTACGCGCCCAGCAACTCCAGCAGCGCGCCGGGCGCCATCGCGAGCGCTTCGTTCAGCTTGTCCGCGTCCTTGCCGCCGGCCTGCGCCAGGTCGGGCTTGCCGCCGCCCTTGCCGCCGATGATGGGCGCGAGCTTGCCGATGAGCGCGTTCGCCTGCACGCGGTCCAGCAGGTCTTTCGTGACCGCGGTCAGCAGTGTCACCTTCCCGTCCGTGGCGCTGCCGAGGACGATCACTCCGCTCTTGATCTTCGAGCGAAAGGTGTCGGCGAGGTTGCGGAGATCGCCGCCACTGATCTCGTCGAATCGCCTGGCGATCAGTTTCACACCGCTCACGTCGACCGGTTCTTCGGAGGTCTGTGAGCCCGCCCCGCTCCCGGACGTCGCCAGCTTGACCTTCAACAGCTTGAGCTCTTTCTCGAGCTGCTTCTGTTTCTCCTGCATCGTGCGCACGTACACCGGCAGGTCGTCGACGCTGATGTTCGCGTGCGACGCGAGCGCATGCGTGGTGGCCTCGAGCTTCTGGAACAACGTCAACGCACCGCGGCCCGTAACGGCCTCCATGCGACGAACACCTGCCGCCAGCGAGCGATCCGAGACGATCTTGAAGATGCCGATGTCCCCCGTGCGATTCACGTGGCAACCGCCGCAGAACTCGCGTGAGTAGTCGCCAGCCGCGACGATGCGCACCTGATCGCCATACTTTTCGCCGAACATCGCCACCGCGCCGCTCCGCTTCGCCTCGTCGAGCGCCATGACGGTCTTGGTGACCTCCAGGTTCGCGCGCACGCGGTCGTTCACTGCGTCCTCGATCTGCCGGACCTGCTCATCGGTGAGCGGCTGATGGTAGGTGTAGTCGAAGCGCATCCGGTCGGGCGCGACCAGAGAGCCTGCTTGCTGCACGGTTGCGCCCAGCAGGTCTTTGAGGGCTTTGTGTAGGAGGTGGGTGGCGGTGTGGTTCGCCGTCGTATCCAGCCGCAGCGGCGCCGCGACGGAGGCCTTCACTTGTGTGCCTGGCGTGAGTGAGCCTTCGTCGACGTGGACACGCGACACGATGAATTCCCCGAAGGGTTTTTGAGTATCCAGCACGGTGGCGCGTCCGCCATCCCATATGAGCGTGCCGGTATCCGCGATCTGTCCCCCCGACTCCGCATAGAACGGTGTCGGTGTAAGGATGACGCCACCCTCGGTACCGTAGTGAAGCGCATTCGTGACCTCACTTCCGACGAAGATGGTTTGAATCGTAGCTTCGACGTCGGTGTACTGCTCGTAGCCGACGAACTGCGTTGGCTGCAAGTTTTCTGTGAGCCGCGCGACCACCGCGGCATCGGGATTGATCGCGAACTTCGACCCCGCCTTCGCCTTCACCCGCGCCTCGGACATCATCAGCTCGAAGCCTTCGCGATCGAGCGTCACCCCCTCCTCCTCCGCCATTTCGGCGATGAGGTCGACCGGGATGCCGAACGTGTCGTACAAGCGGAAAATCTCCGGCCCGGCAAGAGTGGTCTGGCCGCGGCGGCGAGTCTCATCGAGGATCTGTCCGACGCGCTCCATTCCAGAGGTGAGGGTGCGCGAGAAGCGCTCCTCCTCCGATTCCAGGGTCTTCAGAATGGCTTCCCGGCGCGGGTGCAGCTCCGGGTACGCGTCTCCCATCGACGCGACCACCGAGTCGACTAGATTCGTGAGCAGAACCGCGTTGGGAAGCTTGCGACCGAAGCGGATCGCACGGCGGATGATGCGCCGGAGCACGTATCCGCGGCCTTCGTTGGAAGGGATCACGCCGTCGCTGATGAGAAACGTGGAAGCACGCGCGTGATCGCAGAGCACACGCACCGCGGTGTCGAGGTCGTCTTCCATGTCGCCGCGGTTCGTGTAGCCGCTCACCGCCTCGACGCGCTGCATGATCGCGCGGAAGAGATCCGTGTCGTAGTTCGTCCCGGCGTTCTGCAGCACCAGGGCGAGCCGCTCCAGCCCCATGCCGGTGTCGACCGAGGGGGCGGGTAGCGGGTTGAGGACGCCGTTCTCGTCGCGGTCGTACTGCATGAACACGAGATTCCACACCTCCATCGTCGTGTCTCCGGGACCGTTGACCAGCTCCGGGACGTTATGCGAGAGGTCGTCTCCGCGAAAGTAGTGGATCTCCGAGCACGGGCCGCAGGGACCGGTCTCTCCCATCTGCCAGAAGTTGTCCTTCCTGCCGAAACGCAGCACCCGCTCGGGACGCGCTCCCGCTTTGACCCAGAGGCCGGCGGCCTCGTCGTCCGCGGGTACCGTCTCATCGCCTTCGAACACCGAGAACCAGAGACGCTCCGGATCGAGGCCGTATACGTTCACCATCAGCTCCCATGCGAAACGGATCGCGTCTTCCTTGAAGTAGTCGCCGAAGGAGAAGTTCCCGAGCATCTCGAAGAACGTGTGGTGGCGCGCGGTGCGACCGACGTTCTCGAGATCGTTGTGCTTGCCGCCGGCGCGAACGCATTTCTGCGAGGTCGTGGCGCGCTTGTAATCGCGCGGCTCCCGTCCGAGAAAGACGTCCTTGAACTGGTTCATGCCGGCGTTGGTGAAGAGCAGCGTCGGATCGCCCGCCGGGACGAGCGAGGAACTCCCGACGCGGCGATGGCCGTTCTCTTCGAAATAGTGGAGGAAAGCCTCCCGAATCTGACTGGTGGTGAGCACGGACGAGTCTCCATTCCGCGGAACACGCGGAGAGCGGCGAATCATACCCGCATGCGCTGAGCGCGTTGTCGGTTGTCAGTTGTCGGTTGGTTCACTTCGCGGTTGTCGGTTGTCAGTTGTCGGTTGTCTGTGAGTTTTCGTCCCCACCGCGAGCTCACCGAGCGCTCTTCGGCTGGCCCACTCGAAAGGAGTTGCCGACGACCGCGCAGTATGGATGGTCCCGAATCAGGGAGCGGATGCGCCCGGGCCGTGCGCGCAGACAACTGACAACCGAGAACCGACAACCGCGTAGCGACGCTACCGAATCGTCGCCAGGAGCTTCTTGCCCACGTCCGTGTTGTCCTGGAAACCGCCGAAGACCGAGGAGCCCGGCCCGAAGGCAAAGATCGGGACCGCTGACGCGGTGTGATCCGAGGTCGACCACTCCATGCGGAAGCGCCCCAGCTTGGTCTCGCTCAGGCGAAGGCCGCCCGTCTCATGATCCGCGGTCACGATCACCAGCGTGTCCCCCCGTTTTGCCGCGAAATCAAGCGCGACACCGACGGCTTCATCCAGCGAGGTGAGCGCCGCGCGGACATCGACAGAATGATTCTGATGGCTCGCTGAGTCGGTTCCCTCGTGTTCGATCACGAGAAAGAATCCTTCCGGATCATGGTCGAGCCGGTCGATCGCCCAGCGGGCCAGCACCGGCAGGGGCGCCTCCAGCGGGTCGAGATCGCGCGGCTGCACCGGGAACGCGGCCAGCAGCCGCGGTCCGCGCGCGCTGTCGAGCTCCGCCCGGGTGGAGATGGCGGTGTATCCCGCCTTTGCGGCAAAGTCCTCGAAGGACGGACGGCCCTCCTTCCCGAAGCGTTCCAGCCCTGTCCCGCCGATGACCTCGATCCCCTGCCGGACCATCTGATCCATCACTCCGGGCTCACTGCGATGCTTTGCGTGCGCTGCGAAGGCGGCCAGAGTTGAATCCCAGAAGTACGCGGTCGTGACCAGCCCGGTGGCCTTGCCTTTCTTCTCCGCCTGCTCGAGAACCGTCGGCAGCGGCGCGCCCGTCACCGGATCGAGGCTGAGCGTCTCGTAGTTCGTCTTGAAGCCGGTCGCCCACGCGGTGGCGGCGGCCGCGGAGTCCGTGACGTAGCGGTCCGCGCAGTGCGTCGTGACCAGCCCCACGACCGGCATGGTGCCGATGCGAAACGCCGCCCCTCGAATCTGCTTGGCCACCGTGTAGTGCGCCATGCCGGTGCCGTCGCCCACGATCAGGATCACGTTCTTCGGTTGTGAGGCGACCGCCGTGGCGGCGAACAGCATTGCTGCAACGGAAAGAGTCACGTTTCTATCTCCGCTTCCACCGGCTCTTCGACTGTTTGACTCTCGGGATCTTGGCAAAAGCGAGACCTTCCCCCTCGACGGGGCCGGTCTCCTCGACACTCGGCACCGGTTCGTCCCCAGGACTCGCAGACTCGCCGACGACCTCCCGTACGGCAGTCGAATCATAGCCGTGGGCGACGAGGTATCCGATCAGGTTCGATCTCCCCTCGGCGGTCCTGACGTAGGCCTTCCCGTGCTTTCGCTCGAGAAGACGCACTCTCTTGCTGTACAGGGCGGTCAGCCCCTCCCGTTCCCGTTCCTGGTTCACGTTCTGCGCGATGGCCAGCTTCGCCGAGTCGCCACTCACGCCAGCCGCATGCAACTCGCGACGGATCCGCTGCGCTCCGACCAGTTTGTTGGAGAGCGTACGCACGAAAGCCGCGGCAAAACGGTCATCATCCAGCCATTTTTCGATGCGCAGACGCTCGATCGTGGCGTCGATATCATCCTTCTCGAAGCGCTTCGACTGCAGCTTGCGCCGCAACTCGGCCTCGCTATTGAAGCGGTACTTGAGAATCCGCAAGGCGGCGGTGTAGCAGTCGACCATCAACGCACTTGTACCACTTCCGCGAACTCACGCGACCCGCTTCCCCCTGCGCCTCTTTCTATCTGCGTCAGCGCACTGCCACCGTTTCGGAGTATTCGCTCGTCGACCACTCGCTCGGCTCGACGCTGTCCGCGGTCGCCGCCATGTCGCCGGCGAATGGTGGCCGCCCGGGGAACGTGATTGTGAAGGTGGTCCCGGTGATGAACGCTTCCTGCCTCTTGCCTTCATCAGAGACGAGACCGCGCGCGTAGAGCGTGATCTTCCAGGCCGTGATGCGGTCCTGCCTCGGTGCGTCGAACGTGCCGGTGACGGTCGTAGTGTCCGCAAGCCGATCGTAAGTCGCGGATTCGATGCGGGGCGCCGGCAGCTTCCACAGCGGACCGGTGCTATTCCAGACGTACCCGGAGAAGCCGTCGAGGTTGTGGTCGACCGGCAGCCCGCGATTGTTCTCGATGAAGTTGTTCGTCAGCCGCACGCTCTGCGCGCCGCCCGCGATGGCGATGCCCATGTGCGCGTTTTCTTCGATGGCGTTCTGCCCGATGCGAATGTCGCGCGACCCAGGGCCGACGTAGACGCCGCTGGCGCCGTTCCGTCCGATGAAGTTCGCGAATACCCTGATATCGCTCGCGCCGGCAATGAAGACACCGCTGCGCGAGTTCGCCTCCAGAATGTTCCCCGTCACGAAGAAACCCGACGACGGCGGGTCGAACGTGATTGCGCGACTGCCGTTCGGATTTCGCGATCCGTCGGGCCGGATGCCGATCTTGCAGGAGGTGATCATTGATTTCAGGTCGTCCGGCCCGGCGCCGCGACGGACCGCGATGCCATCCCCCGGAAAGCCGCCGATCACCAGCCCCCGGATGGTGGCGTGACCGGCGCCGCGCAGTTGTAGACCATGTCCCGCACTGAGGATCGAGCCATCGAGCTCGATGGGCGTCTGGCCTGAACCCGACGCCGCGGTGATGGTGATGTCGCTCGCGGTGATC